>CAKSJU010000015.1 GCA_934463455.1 uncultured Clostridia bacterium
TTTCATTGTAATATTCAACAGCTTCGCCTACAGTCATCCGCATAACTTCTTCATGCAGCTTTGTCATTTCCCTTGCAAGCGCAAGCTTTCTTTCCGAGCCGAACACCTCCAGCATACAGCAGAGTGTATCCTTAAGCTTATGAGGAGCCTCATAAAATATCAATGTCTCCCGATAATTCTTAAATCTTTCCAGTGCTTCAAGCTTCTGTTTTTTCTTAGGCGGCAAAAAACCCTCAAACATAAAGCTTTTAGCCGAAAAACCGGACAATATCAACGCATTTATTGCAGCAACCGGACCGGGTATCGAAGTCACATTTATACCGTTTGCTATACAAAGCTTTACCAAATCCTCCCCCGGGTCGGAGATTGCCGGAGTACCCGCATCGGAAACAAGTGCTATGTTTTTTCCTTCTTTTAAAAGAGAAATCAAATACTCTCCTTTTTCCTTTTTGTTATGCTCATAATAACTTGTAAGCGGTTTTGATATTCCGAAATGATTTAAAAGCTGCAATGTATGTCTTGTATCCTCGGCAGCAATCAAATCGGCATTTTTAAGTACCTCAAGACACCTTGCGGAAATATCCCCGAGATTGCCTATCGGCGTAGCACACAAATACAAAATACCGTCCATTTTTATTTCCTTTCATATATTCTTTTTAGCTCTTCACTTTCTCCGCCGTCTTTTCCTTTCAGAAAGAGAGGCGGCATAACTCTTATCTCTTCGCCTCCGAACATAAGTCCCTCAACCAAAAACAATATCGGCTCGCTTTCCGCACTCGGATGAACAAGCCGCAAACGCTTAGGCTCTATTTTATATTTTTTCATGCAGGCAATTATTTCCGCCAGTCTTGTCGGTCTGTGCACCATAAAAAAACGCCCGTTCACCTTTAAAAGCTCGGCAGCCGCGGATATTACATCCTCCAGATTGCAGCATAATTCATGTCTGGCAATAACCTTTGAGTCATTCTCGTTTACTATCGACGAGCCGCATTTCATATAAGGCGGATTGCACGTTATTGCGTCAAACATTCTTTTTTCAAAATAATTCCCATAGTTTTTTAAATCCCCGCAAATTATTTTGACCCTGTCCGAAAGTCCGTTAAGTTCTGCCGAACGGCCGGCAAGCTCCGCTGACTTTTCCTGAATTTCGATGCCGTATATTTGTTTTATTTTCGTTTTCGCCGCAAGCAAAATCGGCACAATTCCGTTTCCCGTACATAAGTCAAGAAGCTTTTCACCTCTCGCATTTTTTGCAAAATCCGAAAGCAAAACCGCATCGGTGCCGAATTTAAAGTTTTCGCTGTCCTGCAAAAGCATATAACCTCCGCATTGCAAATCATCCAGTATTTCCATTGTTTTTCCTTTCGTCAATCCTTAATAATCGTCACGACAGCCGTTGCCGATATACCCTCTTCCCGACCTTCGAAGCCAAGCTTTTCGGTTGTTGTCGCCTTTACATTCACGCGCTCTGAAGCCGTTTTCAGTACCGACGACATATTTTCTCTCATTTGCTCTATATATCCCATAAGCTTAGGCTTTTGGGCGACAATCGTTATATCGGCATTATTTATTCTATAGCCGAGTGCTTCTGTTTTTTTAATAACCTCCGCCAATAAAAGCATACTGTTTATACCCTTGTATTTCATATCGGTATCGGGAAAATGTCTGCCTATATCGCCTAAAGCAGCCGCTCCCAAAATCGCATCGCAAAGTGCATGTATGGCAACATCGGCATCCGAATGACCCAAAAGTCCCAATGTGTGCGGAATTTTCACCCCGCAAAGATACAGCTCTCTGCCCGAAACAAGCTTATGTACGTCATACCCGCAGCCTATTCTCAAATCCGTCATAGCTTTTATCTCCTTTTTACTATTTCCTCCGCCAAAAGCAAATCCTCCGGCGTTGTAATTTTAATATTCTCATAACTGCCCTCGGTCATTTTAACCTTTTTTCCGTACATTTCCACCAAAGAAGCGTCGTCTGTGGCAATTTCGTTTTTATTTGCCTCGTGAGCTTCTTTTATAAGTTTTTTCGAAAACACCTGCGGAGTTTGGGTTTGATATACATATGTACGATTCGGAGTTTGCTCCACAATTTTTTCGTCATTAATGATTTTTACGGTATCTTTTGACGGTACTCCCAAGGTTGCGGCTTCGTATTTTTTTCCGTCCGATACCACCTTTGATATAAGCTCGGGCGTTATCAGTGCACGTGCGCCGTCATGGATTACAACCACATCGCCGCTCGCCGCATTAATTCCGTTCAAAACCGAATCCTTTCTCTGTGCGCCGCCGAAAACTATTTTTAAATCCGGATACTTTTTTTCAAGCTCTTTACATCTTTTTTCATCGTCCCGGCTTATAACCAAAATCGTTTCGTCAATGTCGGCACATTTTTCAAAAGCATCCAAAGTATACTCTATCACCGTTTTTTGCGCAAGCTTTAAAAAAACTTTGTTTATATCCGCTCCCATACGGCTTCCTTTTCCCGCCGCAACTATTATCCCGCTGACCATTTTTGCACCTCTTTCCTCATATGTCAAAAAGAGGTTGCACGCCCAAAGCGCAACAGCCCCTGATTTTTTAAAATAAATTTTCCACCGTATCGGTAATAATATTTTCAATGTCATTTTTACCTGCAACCGAAGAAAGCACAAGCTCACTCACCATAATCTGACGCGCACTGTTGAGCATTTTTCGCTCACTCGTCGAAAGACCTTTTTCCTTGTCGCGATACATCAATTCCTTTACAACGCTGATGACCTGATAAATATCTCCCGATTTAATTTTCATCATATTTTCCCTATGACGCTTATTCCAGTTATTGTCCTGATACACACCGACATTTTTATAAGCCTCCAAAACCTTTTCCGCTTCTTCCCGGCTTATAACAAATCTGACGCCGATTTCGTCGCATCCCTTTATCGGAATCATGGCAGTCATATCTCCCGCAGGCATTCTCATAATATAATACATCTGTTTTTTCCCGAGTACTTCGCGTTCTTCAATCGCCTCGATAATGCCCGCGCCGTGCATAGGATAAACAATTTTATCCCCCACATGATACATTTTGTTTCTCCTCTTTTCCCGATACATCTATACTAAGATTATAACATATTTTTTCGGGAAAGTCAAAAGATTTGGCAAAAATAATTTTAATTAATTTGCGCAATGACATCGTTTTGTACATTTACCGATATATTATTTTCCTCTTCCCACGTCTTCATTTTTTCATTGAGCTTATCGGAAATTACAAGCTCTTCAATTTTATCTTTTACATCATTTTCCTCAAGAGGCAAGCGCAATATAATATGGTAGCCGAAGCTGCTTTTTACCAAGCCGATTTCACCTGCCTGCAAAGCGTCCGTCCCATCCTGAAATTCTTTAACCATTTCGCCGTCTCCGAAAACATAGCCGTCGGGCTTGGTTTTAAGTCCCGGGTCTTCCGAGTATTCTGCCGCAAGTGCGTCAAAATCCTCTCCTGCCTTTGCTCTTTTTAAAATATCCTCCGCTTTAAGCCTTGCCGCTTCTTTATCTTCTTCGGAAAATTCCTCTCCGGTAGTCATATTTTTTGTAAGTATCAAAATATGCTTTGCATGTCTGTATTGAGCATTTAAATCCTCTTTGTTTTCCTCAAAATACGAATGAATTTCCTCTTGGGTAACAGGAGATTCCTCTTTTATCTTTTCGGTCAGCTTTGAAGAATAAAACATCGATTCGCAAAGCATTTGAATAAATTTATCGTCAATTCCCTGAGTCTTTAAATATTCTTTATATTTTTCCTCAGAGCCTATTTGTGCGATAAATTTTTTCTTGTTTGCAGCTATATTTTTTTTATCCTCCTGCGAAAGCTTTACTCCTACAGCCTTGCCTACTTCTATATAAGCCACATTTTCAACCGCGGTTTCAAGTGCTTTTTCTCTCGCAAGCTCTATCGCTTTTTTCCCCTCAATTTCATTTGTCTGCCAATCCTCATCACTCGACAGCTCCGTTCCCTCCATCTGCGATTTTACATTATTCAAATAAAATGTAAATTCGGAAACGCTTATTTTATTTTTACCGACAGAAGCCGCATATTCCGTCCCGGATGAGCAGGAAGACAGTAGAATTGCTGCGGAAATTATCAGAATAAGTATTTTTTTCATAATCCGGTCCCTTTCATGAAAAATTTTAAATTGCTCATTTGCATTTAATCCTGATAATATTATAACTCATTTTTCTTCATTCTTCAATTCAAAAATGGTCTGTAATAAAAACTTAATATTTGCAATAACTCCGTCATTATTAAGCTTGAATATCATTCTCGGATGCTCGCCCGATACAAGCTTCACCCTCGTCGGAAATTTAAGAGCGGTTCCTGCCGCCGCAGCCGCATCAAATTCATTTTCGGAAAAAATTATATCCAACTTTCCGTCCTTTTGTGAAAGCATTGTTATGCCGAGTTTTTTCGCGTCAGCTTTGATTTTTGCCACCTCGATAAGACATCTTACCGGACGCGGCGGGTCTGCAAAACGGTCGCAAAGCTCATCCGTTATTTCCATCGCGTCTTCTTCATTTTCAATTGCCGCAATCTGTTTGTATACATCAATCCGCTGATTATGATTTTTAATATACTTTTCCGGAATGTATGCGTCTATCTGCAAATCAAGCTGCGTATTAATTTCCTCTTTCGGATTTTCTCCCCGGACTTCATCAATACTTTCTTTTAAAATCCGACAATACATATCATAACCGACAGCATCCATATGCCCATGCTGCTGCGCACCGAGAATATTTCCCGCTCCGCGGATTTCAAGGTCACGCATTGCAATTTTAAATCCGGAGCCAAATTCCGTAAATTCCTTAATAGTGCCGAGTCTTTTCTGTGCCACATCCGAAAGAACACCGTCCCGCTTATAGGTAAGATAAGCATAGGCACTCCTGTTCGACCTCCCCACTCTGCCACGAAGCTGATAAAGCTGTGCAAGTCCCATTCTGTCCGCATTTTCTATTATTATTGTATTTGCATTCGGAATGTCAAGACCCGTTTCTATAATTGTTGTACAAACGAGAATGTCCGTTGCGCCGTTTACCATATCGTACATAACGTCTTCAAGCTCTTCTTCGCTCATTCTGCCGTGTCCTACCGCCACTCTCGCATCCGGAATCATCTTTTTTATCCATTCCGCAGTTTTGTAAATTCCCTGCACTCTGTTGTAAAGATAAAACACCTGCCCGCCTCTTGCCAGTTCTTTTTTCATAGCGTCGGCAAGAATTACCGGATTTTGTTCAAGAACATATGTCTGTACAGGGTATCTGTTTTCCGGCGGAGTTTCAAGAACGCTCATATCACGCACATTAATCATCGACATGTGCAGTGTTCTCGGAATAGGTGTTGCCGTCATTGAAAGTGCATCCACATTCTTTTTCAATTCTTTCAGCTTTTCCTTATCCGAAACGCCGAAACGCTGTTCCTCGTCGATTACCAAAAGCCCCAAATCTTTGAATACGACATCCTTTTGAAGTATTCTGTGCGTTCCTATCAAAATATCAATTTCCCCCGTTGCCAGCCTTTTGAGTATTTTTTTCTGCTGCGACGGCGACTTAAAGCGTGACAGCATTTCTATCTTTATCGGAAAGTTTTCCATTCTGCTCAAAAATGTATTGTAATGCTGCATTGCCAGAACGGTTGTCGGGCACAAATACGCCACCTGTTTTGAATCTGTCGCCGCTTTAAAAGCCGCACGCAGAGCCACCTCGGTTTTTCCGTAGCCGACATCTCCGCAAAGCAGCCTGTCCATAGGCTTGACAGATTCCATATCTTTTTTTACTTCCTCAATACTTTGCAGCTGGTCATCGGTTTCCCGATATAAAAAAGTATCTTCAAAATCCTTCTGCCATGGGGTATCCTCCGGGAAAGCATAGCCTACCGTATTTTCACGCTCGGCATAAAGCGCAATCAGCTGCTTTGCTATATCGCGCGCGGCACTTTTTACCTTCGTTTTCGTCTTTGACCAATCGGTTCCGCCAAGCTTATTAAGCTTGATTTTTTCCTCCGCACCGCCGACATACTTATAAAGCCTGTCGAGCTGGTCGACCGGTACATACAGAACATCCGTGCCCTGATATTGCAGTTTTAAATAGTCCTTTGATATTTTATTTACCGTCACTCGGTTTATGCCGAGATATTTTGCGATTCCGTGCTCTCTGTGAACTACATAGTCTCCAACATTCAAGTCATTATAAGACTTTATTCTGTCGGCATTCTTTTCTTTCCGTTTCTTTTTTTTTGCTGTTTCAAAAATTTCGCTGTCCGGTACAACAACAAGCTTTATTTCGGGGTATTCAAAGCCCTTGCTTACAGTTCCCGAAGTTACCGCAACACTTCCCTTTTCTACATCGGCAAGAATGTCGGTATACTCCGCTTCAATTCCCTTGTCGCTGATATATCCCGCCATATTTTCGCCGCGCATGCGATTTCCCGACAGAATTATAACTGTATATCCTTCTTTATTCCATGCCTTTAGGTCTTCTATAAGATATTCTGTTTTTCCATGAAAGCTTACCGTTGTTTTTGTTACAAAATTAAAAATCGCATTATATTTTAAATCAATTCCCGAATGGTTAAGCGCATTCACCGAAATTGTGCAGCGTTCTCCCGCTTCCGCAACAAAATCCTTATAATCACGCCAATACTTCATATTTTTCAGCGTTATTATTCCTTTTTCCGAAAGGTCGGAAATTAACTCTCCCTGTTCCCATTCCATTGACCTTGCACGTTCGTTAAGCCTTTTCGGCTCAATAAGATAAATTCTGCAATCCTTTGAAAAATATTCGGTCAACGTCGGTATTCCGTCGTAAATGAATGATATATACTTATCTATATGCGGAAAAAGCTCTCCGCTTTTTAAAAGCTCCGCATCGTTTTCCGCCGCTTCCGCTTCTTCCGTTTTCCCGGCTTTTTTCAGCCGATTTTTTTCTCTTTCTATCTTTTTTATAAGCTCGGCTCTTTTTTCCTCCGTCAGAATTACCTCACTGCAAGGAAAAACGGCGGCTTCTTTTATATTCTCAGTAGAGCGCTGCGAAATAACGTCAAATTCGCGCAGAGAATCTATTTCATTGTCAAAAAATTCTATCCTCACAGGGTTGTTAAAATTCGGAGCATATATGTCCAATATGCCGCCTCGTGCGGAAAACTGTCCCTTTCCCTCAACAAGCTCTTCGCGGACGTATCCCATTTCCGTAAGCTTTTTTATAAGCTCTTCCAGCTCCTTAACATCTCCGATTTTGATATTTATAATGTTTTCGGAAAACAGTTTTTTCGGAGCAGTATATTGAAGTACCGCTTCAACCGATGTTACGATTAACGGATTTTTTCCGTCCGAAGCCGCATAAAGTGCTGAAAGTCTCTCATGCTCCGCGCCGTGACCCGATGCGTCTATCGGATAAAAAATATATTCCTTCGACGGAAAATAATACGCTTTGTCCGAAAAAGCTTTCAAATCTCTGTAGAAAGCCTTTGCCTCCATGTCGCTGTACAAAACGACAATAGCCGCATGTTCTCCGCTCAACTGAGCAACAAACTGCGGCTGTGCCGACTCGACAATTCCCGCCAGAGAGACGGGAGGATTACCGAGTGCTTTTGTTAAATTTTTATATTCGGAATAATCCGATAATAAATTCAAATAATTCATATTAATGTCCATTAACACCTTTCGCAAACAAAACTACGAACTGTATTTATTCATTGCCGAGTCTATACCTTTTCTGATTATTTCCTCGCTTGCCTTGCTCGCCTTTATTATCGCTTCCTCCATAACGGGAATTTCGTCCTTTTTAAATCTGCTGAGGACATAATCCGCCAGCTCGCCCTCTTTGTTTTGCCCGACTCCCATTTTTATTCTCGGAAATTCATCCGAATTAAGCTGATATATTATCGATTTCAATCCGTTATGTCCGCCGGCACTGCCTTTTCTTCTTATTCTTACCTTTCCGGTTTCCAAGGATATATCGTCGTTTATGACTATAATATTTTGCGGAGGAATTTTATAAAATGCCGAAAATTCTCTGATAGCTTCTCCCGACAAATTCATATATGTCTGCGGTTTTACAATATAAACCCTTTCTCCGCCAATATTAATTTCGGCAAACAGCGATTTGAATTTCAGCTTGTTCACCTTAACTTTATACTCTCCGGCAATATAGTCTATGACCTCAAATCCGATATTATGCCGAGTCATATCATATTCCTTTCCCGGATTTCCCAAGCCTGCTATTATATACATTTTTATCTCCCTTTCGGCGGATTTTACTTTCTTTTATCCTTCCATGATTCCTTATTAACCTGTCTTGCGCGTGCAATTGCAAGCGCATTTTCCGGAACGGTATCGGTAATCGTTGACCCTGCCGCGGTATATCCTCCGTCCTCTATCTCTACCGGAGCAACAAGATTTGTATTGCAGCCGATAAAGCAATCGTCACCGATTTTTGTTCTGTATTTTTTCTTGCCGTCATAATTAACCGTAACTGTGCCGCAGCCGAAATTAACGCGTTTGCCGACATCCGAATCACCCACATAAGTAAGATGAGATATTTTTGTTCCGTCGTCTATATTCGAATTTTTAAGCTCTACAAAGTCTCCGACACGTACCGATTTTCCGACATGAGTGTTCGGTCTTATATATGCAAACGGTCCGACATGCGTACCCTCATCTATACTGCACTCCAAAAGTACCGAACTCAGAATATCCACATTATCGGCTATTTCGCTGTCCGTTATCTGAGTATTCGAGCCGATTGAGCAATTTTTTCCTATTTTTGTTCCGCTTCTCAAAATAACATTCGGATAAATAACGGTATCGGCACCGATTTCAACATTGTCCTCAATAATAATTGTTTCGGGCAGAATCATCGTCACGCCGTTTTTCATATGACTCCTGTTAATGCGCTCCTGCATTATTTTTTCTGCTTCGGCAAGCTGAACTCTGTCATTTATACCTCTTATTTCATCCGGGTCTTCCGCAATATATGCGCTTATTTTTTTGCCCTTTTTCAAAAGTATTTCCAAAGTATCGGTAAGATAGTATTCTCCCTGAACATTGTTCGGGGTCAGCTCTTTTAAAGCTTCGGTTAATGCCGCCGCATCAAAAACATACATGCCCGAATTTATTTCTTTTATCTTCCGTTCTTCTTCACTCGCATCTTTTTGTTCAACAATCTTAAGCACACTGCCGTCATTTCCGCGGACAATTCTTCCGTATCCGAAAGAATCCTCAACCACTGCGCTGATAACCGTTGCTGCCGAGCCGCTTTTTTCGTGAGCGTCAACGGCAAGCTTTACCGTTTCGGACGAAATAAGCGGAGTGTCACCGCTGAGGATAACAACCGTTCCGCCGTTTTTGCTTATAAAATCTCCCGCCTGCATTATTGCGTGTCCTGTTCCTTTTTGTTCCGCCTGCAATGCAAATTCACATTCGTTTCCCAAAGCCTCTTTTACAAGCTCCGCTTTATGTCCCACAATCACACATGAGCTTTTGCTGCCTGCTTCTTCAGCTGCTTTAAGTACCCATTTTACCAATGATTTTCCGCATACCTTATGCAAAACCTTAGGCAATTCGGATTTCATCCTCGTTCCCATTCCTGCCGCCATAATTACACTTTGAAATTCTCTCATTTCCATTCTCGTCCTTTCCGCATCATTTGATATTTGTTCTTTTAATTCTTCAATTCCGTCAAAGTGCTTCTCTTTGCGCAGGAATTTACAAAATTCAATTTTTATATGCTTTCCGTAAAGCTCTTTGTCAAAATCCAGCAAGTGTGCCTCTATTGTCCTCTTTTTCCCGTCGAATGTGGGATTTTTGCCTATATTGATTACACTCACATAAGCTTTGTTATCTATATATGTCCTGCCCGCATAAACTCCGTCGGGAGGAAGCGCTCTGCCCTCGGTATCATCAATATTCGCCGTCTTAAAGCCCAGCTTTCCTCCGTTTTGAAAGCCTTTTGATACCGTTCCCAAAACAAAAAAATCATATCCCAAAAGCTTTTTTGCTTCGGCAAGCCTGCCCGATGTCAAAGCCTCTCTTATTCTGCTGCTTGAAACTGCCTCGCCGTCCGACAAATATTTTGAACAAATTACAGAATCTATGCCCCGCTCCGCGCACAAGGCTTTAAGCATTTCGGCATCTCCCCCGGCTTTATATCCGAATTTATAGTTAAATCCCGCACAAACATGCTTTGCCTTAAGGTTATTTTTCAAAAAATCCGCAAACTCCTGCGGTGATTGATGTTTAAATTCCTCGTTCAATTCGCACACATACACAAAATCAATTCCCGTGCCGCCGAAAAGCTCGCATCTTTCATCCAAATCGGTTATAATATCCGTATTTTTTACATTACCCCAAAAAAGAATTACGCCGCTTTTTATATTAAGTTTTTCCGCCGCCTTTTTGCACTCGCTTATCACCTTTCGGTGTCCCAAGTGCACACCGTCAAAGCATCCGAGTGCCACAGAGGTATCAAATTCAAGCTTTTTCGGTGACCGAAACATTTCCATTTTTCAGCTGCTCCTTTATGTCCAAAATGATTTTTTTAAAACCAACACTTCGTCTTTATATTCCGATATTGACAAAAACTCATCTTTAGGTGAATATATTCTGTAAATCTTTCCGTCTTCGAGTCCGTTTTTTCTTATACGAACTCCGTTTTTTACAAGCTCCGCCTGTTTTTCCGAAACAATTACCTTTTCGTAAGCTTCGAAAAGCTCGTCCGTCGGTATCAAAGCTTTTGCCAGCTCATTGGTTTCGGACATTTTTTTTATTTCCTCTTCGGTATAGCTTTTATCTATCGTAAAACGTCCGCTTTTCGTTCTGACAAGGCTGTTCATATAAGCACCGCAGCCCAAAGCCGTTCCTATATCCTCGCAAAGTGTTCGGATGTAGGTTCCTTTTGAACAGTCCACATCTATTGTTGCAAGTCCTTTTTCTCTGTCAAAGCTTAAAAGCTCAATTCGCTCTATTGTAACCTTTCTTTTCTCTCTTTCAACGGTTTTTCCCTCGCGCGCAAGCTCATAAAGCTTTTTTCCGTCCTTTTTTATGGCAGAAAACATTGGCGGAATCTGATAGATTTCGCCAATGAATTTTTGTATTACTTCTTCAAAAAGTTCCTTTGACACATGATCAAAGGGCTGCTCCGTGAGTATTTCTCCCTCAGCGTCAAGAGTATCGGTTGTCATGCCCAAAAGAAGTTCCGCTCTGTAGGACTTGTCCGATGCGGTAAGCATGTCCGCCGCTTTTGTGGCTTTACCTATACATATAGGCAGAACGCCGGTCGCGGCAGGGTCCAAAGTACCGGTATGTCCGACTTTTTTTATTCCGCAGGTTTTCCTGATAAAATATACCATATCGTGAGAAGTCTTGCCCCGCGGCTTATTCATTACTATTACGCCGTCCATACTTTTTTTATTTCACCTGTGCTTCAATAACGGTTTCGGCAACCTTCAGAGCTTCGTCTATTTTTTCGGCATTTTTTCCGCCGCCCTGTGCCATATCGGGTTTTCCGCCGCCCGAGCCTCCTGCTGCTTTGGTGACTTCACGAATTATATTTCCGGCGTGTACTCCTTTTTTAACCGCCGATTCCGTAGCCATGGCAAGGAACATTATTTTACCGTCGGTATTGCTCGATATAACAACCGTGCCGCAATCAAGCTTACCCTTTACGGTATCGCCCATAGCACGCAAATCGCTTACCGACAAGCCCTCTGTCTTTGCTGTTATAACATCCACGCCTTTTATATTTTTCTTGCCCGACATAATATCGTCTGCTTTGCTGCCTGCAAGCTTTGCTTTTGCTGATTCAAGGCTTCTTTTTAATTCTTTTATTTCTGCCATCACCGCTTCCGCTTTTGTGTCAAGCTCGGCTGTATTTGCTTTCAAAGCATCCGCACATCTCTCGATAAGTGCGTCCTTTTCCTTTATATAATTAAGCACACCGAAGCCGGTTACCGCTTCTATTCTCCTTGTTCCCGCAGCAACTCCCGATTCCGACAAAATCTTGAAAAGTCCTGCCTGCGCGGTATTTTCGAGATGACATCCGCCGCAGAACTCTACCGAGTAATCGCCCATGCTGACAACGCGCACAACATCTCCGTATTTTTCGCCGAATTGTGCCGTTGCACCAAGCTTTTTAGCTTCTTCTATCGGAAGCTCGCGTATTACAACAGGCATAGCCTGCATAATCGCTTCATTTACCTTTTCTTCAACCTCGGCAAGCTCTTCTTTTGTCATTGCAGAAAAATGCGAAAAGTCAAATCTTAAATGCTTGTCGTTAACAAATGAGCCTGCCTGTGCAACATGTGTACCCAGCACTTCTTTAAGCGCTTTATGCAAAAGATGTGTTGCGGAGTGATTTCTCTGAATTGACATACGTCTGTCTTTGTCAACAGCAAGCCTGACATTATCTCCGACGCGGATTTCTCCGTCGGTAACCTTTACTATATGCGCACAAATTCCGCCGGACATTTTTTTTGTATCGATTACCTGTGCTTTTCCGAGCTCTGTTTCTATAGTTCCGGTATCGCCTACCTGACCGCCCATTTCCGCATAAAATACGGTTTTGTCGGTCACGATAACACCCTCGCTGCCTTCGCCTATTACGTCGGTGAGCTCTCCGTCCGCTCCTACAGCACTGACCTTTGCCTCACACTCTGTATTTTCATATCCTATAAAGTCACAGGTTATTCCCTTGTCAAATACAAGCTGCTCTTCACTTGCCCAGCTTGAGCCGTCCTTACGTCTTGAGCGCGCATTATCTTTTTGCACCTGCATTTCCTTTTTAAAGCCTTCTTCGTCCGCCGTCATTCCCTTTTCCTCCAAAATATCCTGAGTAAGGTCAATCGGGAAGCCGTATGTGTCATAAAGCTTAAAGGTTTTCTCTCCGTCAAGTACAGTTTTATTTTCTTTTTTCAGTTCTTCAATGTAATCGCCGAGTATGGCAAGACCTTTATCTATTGTAGCGGCAAAACGTTCCTCTTCCATTTTTATAATCTTTTTAATATATTCACGTTTTTCCTCCAGCTCGGGATATGCAAATTCCGATTCGTTTATAACCGTATCGGCAATATTATAAAGGAAGCAGCCCTCTATATTAAGCAACTTTCCGTGACGTGCCGCACGTCTTAAGAGACGTCTCAAAACATATCCTCTGCCCTCGTTGGACGGAATAACCCCATCCGAAATCATCATGACCGTTGAACGGATGTGGTCGGTAATTACTCTAAGAGAAACATCCGTCTTTTCATCCTTTTTATATTCAACGCCCGCTGTTTCGCTTATTTTCTTCATTACCTTCTGAACGGTATCAACCTCAAACAAATTGTCAACACCCTGCATAACAACCGCAAGTCTTTCAAGTCCCATACCGGTATCTATGTTCGGATAGTCAAGGCGGTTGTAGTTTCCGTCTTCGTCCTTGTCGAACTGAGTAAATACCAGATTCCAAACCTCCATAAATCTGTCACAGTCGCAGCCGAGCTTACAATCCGGTTTGCCGCAGCCGTATTCGGGGCCTCTGTCAATATGAATTTCCGAGCAAGGACCGCAGGGACCTGTTCCATGCTCCCAGAAGTTATCCTCCTTGCCCATTTTTACAACCCGTTCGGGCGCTACGCCGATTTCATTTATCCAAATATCCTTTGCTTCATCATCGTCCTCATAAACCGTAATCCACAAATCCTCAACCGGGAATTTCATAACCTGCGTCAAAAATTCCCATGCCCAGGCAATTGCTTCATGCTTAAAATAATCCCCGAACGAAAAATTGCCGAGCATTTCAAAAAAAGTTCCGTGACGTGCTGTCTTTCCCACTCTTTCTATGTCGGGCGTTCTTATACATTTCTGACATGTGGTAACGCGCTTTCTCGGAGGTATCTCTGCACCGGTAAACCATTTTTTCATAGGTGCCATACCCGAATTTATCAAAAGCAGGCTGTTATCATTGTGCGGGATAAGCGGAAAACTCCCCAGTCTTAAACAACCTTTGCTTTCAAAAAAGCTTAAAAACGCCTCTCTAATTTCATTTACTCCCATTTTTTCCATTGTGACTTTTCTTTCCTTTCAATATCTGTTTTATTTTATTCCACCGATACAATATAGTAGTAAAGCGGCTGACCGCCGTATTTTACCGACACTTCCAAATCCGGATATTTTTCTTCAAATTCTTCTTTTATTCTGTCCGCATCTTCTTTTTGCACATCCGCGCCGAAATATACGTTTAAAAATTCGCTGTCTTCATCAACAAGCTTTTCGGTCAAATCCGCCAAAACCTCTGCCGCGTCATTTCCGGAGGATATAATTTTGCCGTCGGATATTCCGAGTATGTCTCCCTCTTTTATTGATACTCCGTCCATTTCGGTATCACGCACCGCAAAAGTTATTTGTCCTACTATTGCGTTATCCATTGCGGAATTCATTTTACGGATATTATCTTCAATATTTCTGTTTGCATTATATTCAAGCATCGCCGAAATACATTGAGGAATATTTTTCGATTTCATCACTATAATGTTTTTATCCGACAGGTCGCGTGCCTGTTCGGCAGCCAGGATAATATTTTTATTGTTCGGAAAAACAAAAACATTATCGGCATTTACTTTTTTTACGGCGTCCAAAATGTCCTCCGTACTCGGATTCATCGTTTGTCCGCCCTCTATTATGAAATCTATTCCCGTATTTTTCAATATTTCCGAAAGCCCGTCTCCGGCGCACACGCCTATAAAAGCCGTTTCTTTCTTCGGGAATTTTTTCTCCTCTTCAAAATTAATCAGACTTTGGTGCTGATGCTTCATATTATCGATTTTTATATTTATCATAGTTCCGAGCTTTACCGCCCTTTCAAGAACAAAGCCCGGATTGTTTGTGTGTATATGCACCTTTACAATGTCGTCATCATCTATTACCAGCATGCAATCTCCTTTGTTCTCTATCGCATGCCTGAAGTTCAGCACATCTGCCGATTTTGACGCTTTTTCAATTATAAATTCGGTACAATACATAAATTTAATGTTATTTGTATCTATTGTCATTTGAGCCTCGGAGGTTTTCGCTTCGGCAGGCTCATCGGATTTTTCCGCCTTTATCACTTCTCCGTTTTTAATATATACAAGAGCACCCTCAAGAAAATACATCCAGCCTTGACCGCCTGCGTCGACAACTCCCGCCTTCTTTAAAGCCTGAAGCATATCCGGAGTTTTTTCCAAAATTTTGTTTCCTCTCGTAACGGCCGCTTCAAGTACCGCTTCAATCGTTTTATCGTCACCCGCAGCTTTTTCCGCTCCTGCCGCGGCTTCTCTTGCGACAGTCAGAATTGTACCCTCGGTAGGATTCATAACCGCTTTGTAAGCAGCGTCCGACCCTTTTTTTAAGGCTGCGGCAAACTCTTTTGCACTGATTTGCTGTTTTCCCTTGATTTCTTTTGATATTCCTCTGAAAAACTGTGACAAAATAACTCCCGAGTTACCCCGCGCACCTCTCAGAGTAGCAAAAGACATTGTGTCGGCTATTTTTGTTGCCGATGCCGATACCATTTCTTCAAGTGCTTTCGACATAGCTGCGGCAGTCATGGACATATTTGTACCCGTATCTCCGTCCGGAACGGGGAAAACGTTCAAATCGTTTACATGCTGTCTGTTATTATATAAATTATTTGAGCCGGATATCATCATCTCGGCAAGCAATCTTCCGTCAATTAACATATTAATGACAATCTCCTCCTTCAAAAAAAACGGTATCTTATACACGCACCGATTCGACACGGACATTTATCGTTTTTACCTTTAATCCTGTATTATGCTCAAGCTTATATCTGACATTGTTTATAATGCTGTCGCATATGGCATTGATATTCACTCCGTATTCAACAATAATGCTCATTGTAATAACAATTCCGTTGTCTTCCGTGGAAATTTGTATTCCTTTGGAAATGTTCTCCATTTTCAAAAGACTTACAATCCCGTCTTTTTTGTTTTTAGAAGCCATTCCGACAACACCGTAACATTTCGTTGCTGCCGCTCCGGCTATCGAAGCTATTACATTGTTATCTATGGTAATTTCTCCCAACTCACTGTTAATCATTATAGCCATAAGCTTTTACCGTTCCTTTCTTTATAAAAATCAAATAAATTTTCTTTTATTTTAACCGATTCGGTCAATTTTTATCTAAGATAAAATCGGTTCCGTCACGGCATTTTTATATCTTTCGTCAGCAAAGCCGAGAAGATAATCAACCGTTACGCCGTAATATTCCGCCAGCTGCCACAGCTGAGCCGCTTTAGGTTTTCTTACTCCCAGCTCCCATGCCGCAATCGTACTCCTCGGCACTTTTAATTCATCCGCAAGAATATCCTGTGTGATTTTGCTTTCCCTTCTCAGCAGTGTCAGTCTCTTTTTCAAATCCGCCATATTTTTCTTTACGTTTCGCTCTATACATGCTTCATTCATCAAGTAAACCCTTCTTTCGTAATTGATTGGCTGTCAGGCATCCTATGCAGTCTTCAAATCTTACTCCATACCAATGCTCCTTTTCATATCCTTGTGTTGCTTTAATACATTCAAATACAAAATCCACCGCAAGCCGCATTGCTTTTTTTATATCCGCACCCTGCGCAATTGCTCCTGCGCATACACTTGCGAATATATCGCCCGTTCCATGAAACATTTTATTCACATGCTCGGTAAAATACGAATAATATTCATTTTCTTTTTCGGAATATGACATTGCGCCGATTTTTCCGTCTCCGTAATTTATTCCGGTCACTATAACTTTTCCGCAGCCGAGCGCGGCAAGCCTTTTTAAAAGCCCCCGTACATAAGCTCTGTCGTAGTTTTCTCCGACATATTCCTCGCCCAGCATAAAAGCCGCCTCGGTCAAATTCGGAACAATAATATCCGCCTTTTCGCAAAGCTTGCTCATTTCCGTTGCAAATTCGTTTGTAAATCCGGAATACAATCTTCCGTTATCTCCCATTGCAGGGTCAACGATAATTATATTATTATCCGTTTTGAAATCCGAAAAAAAATTTTTCATACACTCAATTTGTTCAATGGACCCCAAATAACCGGTATAGATAACGTCAAAATCCAAGCCGAGCTTTTTCCAATGCTTGCTGATTTTCGGAATATCATCTGTCAAATCACGAAAAGTAAACCCTTCAAAGCCACCTGTGTGTGTTGATAAAACAGCCGTCGGAATTATTGCCGTCTCAACGCCCATAGCCGAAATTATCGGCAAGGCAACGGTAAGCGAACATTTTCCGAAGCATGAAATATCCTGAATGGTTACTACTCTTTTTTGTCTCATTGCCGTGATTTTTCCTTCCAAAATAAAATTCCACAGATTAATTATACCCTTTTATTTCCGAAATGTCAATTTTTTTCTTTAATTTTATATACATTTTCAAAAAAATATGGTACAATAACTACAGTATCTGTTTTAGGAGGTTTTACATTTTGGCACTTGATACACTCGTTATTAAAGCAATAACCGATGAACTTTCCGAAAAACTCGAAAACGGAAGGATAGATAAAATTCATCAGCCTGAAAGAGACGAAATTTCAATTCATGTGAGAACATACAGCGAAAATTACCGGCTTGTGATTTCCGCAAGTCCGTCCTATCCGAGAATACATTTTTCCGCAAGGCAAAAAGAAAATCCCGTTTCACCTCCTATGTTCTGCATGCTTTTGAGAAAACATCTTTCTTCCGGAAAAATCGTGAAAATATCTCAAACGGACTTCGAAAGAATTATCCGTTTTGATATAGAATCCTACAACGAACTCGGAGATTTGACTCAAAAGCATCTCATTGCGGAGCTTATGGGACGAAATTCAAATATTATTTTAACCGATGAAAATATGAAAATCATAGATTCGGCAAGACATGTTGATTTTACTCAAAGCTCGGTAAGGCAAGTTCTGCCCGGCTGCACCTATGTTGCTCCGCCCAAGCAGGATAAAATACCGATTTTGTCCGAAGAGATAAAAAACGTCCGTCCCGATTTTTCAAAAGCGGGAATTACCGCGGAAAAAGCTCTTATGAATGCCGTATCCGGCATAAGTCCTTTAACCGCGCGTGAGATAATATACAAAGCGTTCGGCTCCTGCGGCATGCTTTGCGGCGAAATTTCCGAGTCTGAAAAAATTCCGGGCGTACTTTCCGAGGAATTTAAAATTCAGCCATGTATGCTCATAGACCAATCCGGAAAGCTTGCCGATTTTTCAGCAATAGATATTCGCCAGTACGGCGGAGGAATGAAAATCGTTCCTTATCCCGATATATCGTCACTTTTGGAGGATTTTTTTAAAAAGCGTGACGAAGCGGAAAGAATGAAACAAAAAAGCGCAAGTCTTACAAAGCTTTTGCACAATCACGAAGAGCGTCTTGCTAAAAAGCTGATTATCCAGCAAAAAACTTTGGAGGATGCCAAGAAAAAGGATGAATATAAAATCAAAGCGGAGATTTTAAGCGCAAACATCTATCGGTTGGAAAACGGTATGAAAACAATAACACTCGAAAATTACTATTCTCCCGATTTGAGTGAAATAAAAATAAATCTTAATCCCGAGCTTACTCCGCCGCAAAATATTCAGCGGTATTACAAGCTTTATACAAAAGCAAAAAATGCCGAAGTTGAATTAAGTGTGCAGCTTAAGCAAACAAAAGAGGATCTTGAATATATAAAAAGCACACTTTCTTTTGTTGACGAATGCCGCAGCGAAAGCGATTTGAACGCAATTCGTTCGGAGCTTGCCGAGCAGGGCTTTTTAAAACGGATTTCAACCCGCAAAAAGGTAAAAAAAGAAACCGCTTCAAAGCCTATGCACTTTGTAAGCCGCGACGGCTTTGATATATATGTCGGAAAAAACAATACTCAAAACGATTATCTTACTTTGAAATTTGCAAATAATTCCGATATATGGTTTCACACAAAGCTTATCCACGGCTCTCACACAATTATCAAGCTCGGCACCGATAAAAACGTTCCCGATACCACAATTTCGGAGGCGGCAGCTATAGCGGCATATTATTCGAAAGCCCGCACCTCCTCCAACGTGCCTGTGGACTATACACAGATAAAAAATGTGAAAAAGCCCAACGGCGCAAAACCCGGAATGGTGATTTATGATAATTACAACACTGTATATGTAAACCCATTCTGCCCCGAAAAAGAATAACAGGTAAAAAAAATCAGTGTACTTTTATAAATAAAACGTACCGTAGGGGACGATGCCCACATCGTCCCGAAAATCACCCCACCGAAATATGTATATAAAACCATGATTTTCTTAAAATTACCTATTGACAAACATTTGTTCGAGTGATATAATAACTGTAACAGCAGATGATGACTGATAGTATTTACGTTAGCCAAACGATAAGTAATTAACCAAATTGGTAAATCAAAGGAGTTTTATATATGGACACTATGCAAAAGCTTAAAATTCTTGCCGACAGTGCAAAATATGACGCGTCCTGCTCGTCCAGCGGCTCTTCCCGCAAAAACACTCCCGGCGGAATAGGAAATGCAGCACCGATGGGAGTATGCCACAGCTTTTCCGGAGACGGCAGATGTGTTTCTCTTTTAAAGCTGCTTTTATCAAACTGCTGCATATACGATTGTCAATACTGTATAAACCGCACCTCCAACGATGTGCCGCGCGCGTCCTTTACGCCGCGCGAAGTAGCTGATTTGACAATAAACTTTTACAAGCGTAATTATATTGAAGGACTTTTTTTAAGCTCTGCAGTAATAAAATCTCCGGATTATACAATGGAAAAAATTATAGAATGTCTTTCCATACTCAGAAACGAATACAAATTCAACGGCTATATACATGCGAAAACAATCCCGGGAGCTTCAAGCGAGCTTATTGACCGAGTTGGTCTGCTTGCCGACCGAACAAGCGTCAACATAGAATTGCCGAGCAATGATTCCCTTACCGCATTTGCGCCGCAAAAAACAAAGGCGTCAATCATAGCACCCATGCGCCGTATTTCCGAGGGAATATCCATGGGCAAGCATGATATGACCCTTTACAAGCATGCTCCGTCATATTCTCCTGCCGGTCAGAGCACTCAAATGATTATTGGCGCAACTCCGGAAAACGACCGCCACATCATTACGCTTTCGGAAAATTTGTACAAGCGTTATTCTCTTAAAAGAGTGTACTATTCCGCATATGTTCCGATAGGAACAAATCCGCGCCTGCCCGTCGTTTCGCCTCCGCTTCTTCGCGAGCATAGACTTTATCAGGCTGATTGGCTTATGCGCTTTTACGGCTTTTCTTCTTCGGAACTGCTTGACAGCGAGCATCCGAATTTCAATAACATAATTGATCCAAAATGCGATTGGGCATTACGCCACCTTGAGCTTTTTCCGCTTGAAATCAACAGCGCACCATACCAAATGCTTCTGCGCGTTCCGGGTCTCGGAATACGCGGCGCACAAAAAATAATAAGTGCGCGACGGTTTTCAAAGCTTTCTTTTAATGACCTGAAAAAAATGCGCATTTCCTTAAAGCGCGCAAAATATTTTATTACCTGCTGCGGTAAAACGTATCAGGGATTATGGCTGCGCTATGAGCTGCTTACACCGTTTCTTTTATCCGATAATCAAACAAACGCATGCGGGCAGCTTGAACTTTTCGATAATCTGCCGACAAAGGAGGACTACGTAAAATGTCTGACGGGAGAAATATAATTTATTTATACGACGGAAGCTTTGACGGCTTGCTCACCGCCGTATTTGACAGCTATTACCGAAAAGAAGTACCTGTTTCGATAGAGATGCCGGACACTCTTCAGCAAAACCTGTTCTGCAATTATTACAAGGTTGAAACCGATTCGGACAAATCAAACCGTGTCTCAAAAGCCATTGAAAAGAAAATATCGCACCGGGCACTTGTCAATATATTTAAAACATATCTTTCGGACACAAAAAACAAAGAAATAATTTGTCTTGAATATATTCGGGCAGGCTTTTATTACGGAACAAACGTAGATTATCACTTAACCGTTGACTGCGTAAATCAAGTCATCCGTTCGGTCAAACGAATAAACTCGGAAGCACACCAATACCTTGGTTTTGTCCGTTTTTCCGAGCTGAAAAGCGGCATATACTACAGCGAAATTGCCCCCGAATGTAATGTACTTCCGATTATTTCCACACATTTTTTAAAGCGTCTTGCAGGGATACCGTGGGTTATCTGCGATACAAAGAGAGAGCTTTGCTCCGTCTCCGACGGAAAAGAATATCTCCTTGCATATACCGATGAAATTCCCAAGCTCAGCTTTTCCGAAAATGAGCTTACCTTTCGCGGACTTTGGAAAGAATTTTACGAAACAATCGAAATAAAAGAGCGTCATAATGAACGCTGCCGCATGACGCATATGCCGAAAAGATATTGGAAGTATATAACTGAATTTAATTGACAACAGCATAAAAAGGGGATGTTAAAAAACTCCGGAACGCAAAAAGGCATGTGTTACTTGGATAATATGTTATAAAATAATCTAATTTTATAATTTTTTGAAAAAAAACTTAAAATTTTCAATTTTTATTATATTAAAATGACTTTTTGCTACGCCCTCACCACACCGCTCGGAGTACAAGCCGAAGAAAAGTAATCATAGTACCGATTTTGAAAGACGAATTTTCGCTTTCACTGCGTTAAAATACTCGGTAATCCGTAAAGGATTGCCTCCGTTTTTGCCTTGTGTAATCAAAAAATTCGTTCTTTCAAAATTCTGCGACCTGAAAAGGATAGAATTTTGAGCAGATTTTAGTACGGAGGATGCAGAAAGGCTAACGCCTTTCAAAGACGACAAACTGAAATATGCCAAAATTATGCCTTTTCAGGCGGTGCTATGATTACTTATCTTCGGCAAACACCGTCGGGTTTGGTTTGAGCGTTCCAAAGCTTTTTTCCTATCCCCTCAAAAAAGGAGCTGTTTAAAAAGTTAATTAACTTTTTAAACAACCCCTTTTTTTATATCTTTGTTTTTTAAAGCTTGTACTTTTTTAAAGCCTCCCTAACGGTCGGAAGATCTTCCTTATAGGTTACTCCGTACCATTTTTCTTCCGTTTCGATAACCCGCACTTTGAGATTTTCTTCTTTTATACGGCTTCCGATAACACTTGGGAGGAAAAATTCAGTTTTAGGCTCATTCGCATGCTCGTCTAAAAATTCCCGGAATTTTTTTTCGAGATATTCGAAAAATCCCGCGTCAAGTCCCCACATATTCATAGATACAACAGTATTCAAATCAAAACCGCTGTCCTTTGTAAGATTGACATGCTCCGTCACTTCATGCAAAAAGCCGTCCCGCACCGTGCAAATACCTCTCGATACACTTCCGTTTTCGGAAAGAGTGTTGCCGAGCTTAAAGCCTGCCATGCACATGCCCTTACCCTCAGCAAGATAATCGTGCATTTTTTTGTATATTTCAAATCCGTAAAAATCATCGGCATTTATAACAAGAAACGGATTTTTAACCGCGTTCTTTGCACAAAGAACCGCATGCCCCGTTCCCCACGGCTTTTCCCTTGACGGATTCAGAGTATATCCCGACGGAAGTATGTCCTTCTCCTGATATACATATTCCGTTTCAATAATTTTCTCAAGCCTTTTACCGCATTCTTTTTTAAACTCTTCCTCAATATCTTTTCTTATTATGATAACCGCACGGTCAAATCCGGCTTTTTTTGCCGCAGCAGCCGAATAATCAATAATCATTTCACCGTTTTCTCCGACGGCGGCAGCTTGCTTTAAACCGCCGAAGCGGCTTCCCATACCCGCTGCCATAATCAGCAAATCAGTTTTCATTTTACTACTCGTCCTTTCGAAATTTTATTTGGTCTTCATATCATCCAAAATATTCATATGCCACTTTCCGTTTGTGAAATCCGGAATGTCTATCGGTGCTCCGCCTTTTTGTATCGACATCTCCGAAAGCGCAGTAATTGACATCCAACTTGCTCCGTCATACACATCCACCGGCATGGGCTCATCATTTCTCAAAGCTTCGAAAAATATTTTAAATTCCAGCCAATCCGCACCGTCATGCACTCCCTGAACTCCCTCTTCCAGATATTTTTTCCATATCGGGTGGTCATATTTTTCGGTATATTTTTCCGCATTTCCGTTACATTTAACGCGCCAGCTGAAATCGTTTGCCATATCTTCTTCACAATCGGTAAATACCGAATCTGTAACCTCTTCATACATTGCCTTTGTTCCGCGCACCGTGAAATTGCGGCTGTAATAGCGCGGCAAAGTCGTATCAAGCGTCAGTGCTATTGTTTCTCCGTTTGCACATCTTATGACCGTTGTTACTATATCTCCCTGAGCAAATTTTGCATTTTTGAGTGCTTCATCGTCTGCTTTATTCTTCATGATATACTCATGCAAGCCCGCGGATTTCGATGCGGTTGAGGTTAATGTCATCATTCTGTTTCCGTGATTTATTTTCAATATCTTTGCAATCGGTCCCAAATCGTGCGTGGGATAATTTTCGCAGTTTCTGGTAAGATAATTTCTTAATCTGTAGTGTCTGTTTTCCTTTCCGAAAGAAATTTCATTTCTTAAATCATGTTGGTATCCTCCGGCACAATGCACAATTTCTCCGAAAAATCCTTGCTGTGCCATATTTAGAACCATCATTTCACGGCGCATAAAGCAGCAGTTTTCCAGGAACATAAACGGAGTTTTTGTTTCTTCATATGTATTTACCAGCATATAGCACTCTTCCAAAGTGTATGCCCCGCCTACTTCCATTGCAACCGCTTTTCCCGCTTTCATTGCGGCAACCGCTATTTCCACATGGCTCTCCCACGCCGTCGCAATTATTACGGTATTCACATTCTCATCATTTACAGCATCAATATAGTTTTTGTATACAGCCGGTCTTTTTCCGCATTTTTCTTCAACCGCGTCCGCACCGTTTTCCGCTCTGTCGTCATACAAATCGCATACCGCCACGACACTTTCCCCTTGGGCAAGAACAATGTCTTTTAAAAGCATTTCTCCCCGTCCTCCGAGTCCTATAAAAGCAATTTTAATGTTTTTCATAATCGCACCTCTTTACATATCATATATTTTATGCTATAATTATATCAAATTAAAATTACATTTCAATGCAAAAAAAGTCCAATAATATGTAATTTCAGACCATTTTAATAATGTAATCGGAGGTTGTTTAATGTTTTATAAAAGCTACGAAATGATTGAACAATTTAAAATAACCCGTTTTTATTCGATGTTCGAAAAATATTTTTGCAGCAATTACTCATTTTCCGGAGAATATCACAATTTTTGGGAATGTGTCTATGTGATTGACGGCAATATCCGCGCCTCCGGAGACGAGCGCGTTTACGACCTGAAGCCCGGGAATATTATTATTCACAAGCCAATGGAGCTTCATAAGTTTTACATAAATAATCCAAACGGTGCGCATTTGTTTATCTTCTCGTTTTCCGCGGAGGGCGCTCTTTGCGAAGCCTTAAAAAACAGAGTTTTCCTACTTTCGGAGGAACAGAATAACATCATGCTTTCGCTTATCCGCTATGCTCATGAAAAAAACGGCGGCAAAGAAAATGCCGATGAAAATTATGATTTTCTCAACCTTTTAACCTCGCTGCCGCTTTTTCCGCAAACAACCGCCTCCTATCTGTACCTGCTTTTTTTAAAGCTTTCGGATAACGGATATACCTCGGCAGCGTCTACCGATTCGGAAGCGATTATTTTCGGAAATGCCGTCACTTTTATGAACAATCACATCTGCCAAAATCCCTCCGTCGGCGAAATTGCGGAATACTGCTGCGTAAGCGTTACCGGTCTAAAGCGCATTTTTGCAAAATTTGCCGGAATAGGAATCCACAAATATTTTATACAAATGAAAATCAATACTGCTTCATCTCTTTTAAAAAGCGGAAAAAATGTAACCGAAACAGCGGAACACCTCGGCTTTTCGGATCAGGGATATTTTTCAAAGGTATATAAAAGAGAAACCGGCAGCTATCCCTCGCAAATAAAAGGCGGCGAAAATATTTAATTTGTGATTTTCAAATCGGAGCAACGCTCATACCTCTAAGGGATTGGAGGCATCTGCACTAAGGTTATAAATAATTTTCTTTTTTGTGTAAATACATTATCCCGAAAAAACATTATAATAAAGACAAACAGGGATGTTTCCCGGTTTAGTTAAACAGTTAATTGTGAAACTTTAGTTTTACAATTAGCTATAAACAGTTAAAACTTCGGAGGGATGATTAAAGTGAAAATAATAATTTGTGACAACTATGAAGAAATATCCGAAAAAGCGGCGCAAATCGTCGCCGGGCAGGTAAAAGAAAATCCAAAAAGCGTTCTTGGTCTCGCTACCGGTTCAACACCTCTCGGTTTATATGAAAAGCTTGCCGAAATGAACAAAAACAAAGAAATAAGCTTTAGGGATGTTCGGACGTTCAACCTGGATGAATATTATCCCATTTCCGATGATAATGACCAAAGCTATCATTATTTTATGGAAAAGAATTTATTTTCGAAAATAGATATAAAAAAATCCAATACACACCTTCTTGACGGAATGTGTGACAATACAGATGCGGAATGCGAAAACTATGAGAATATGATAGAAGAAAACGGCGGAATAGATTTGCAAATTCTCGGTATCGGGCAAAACGGCCATATCGGCTTTAACGAGCCGAACGAAAATTTAAACCTGCGCACTCACCTTACAGACCTTAAAGCCGATACAATCACCGCCAATTCAAGATTTTTTGACGATATTTCGCAAGTACCGACGCGAGCTCTTACCGTCGGCATAGGAACAATACTAAAGGCGCGTAAAATAATACTTATTGCAAACGGAAAAAGTAAACACCGTGCAATAATGTCGCTTTTAACAAGCAGTATATCAACCGAAATCCCGGCTTCACTTCTCAAAGTACATACCGATGTTACTCTAATCTGTGATAAGGAAGCCTATTCAACCAATACTCTCGGTATAGATATAGGCGGAACCGACATTAAACTCGGCGTTCTGTCAAGCGACAACAAGCTTATATATAACACATCTATTCCCACAAACCGCGACAGCTCCGAAGCTCTCATTCAAGACCTGGCAAAAACCTGCCGCGGCATAATAAATGATTATTATGTAACCGGGATAGGAGTCGGAACTCCCGGAAAAATAAAAAACGGACTTGTCAGCGCAGTAAATTTGCCCTTTAAAAATATTGATTTGGCAAATGTGCTTGAAGCTATATTTAAAATACCGGTAAAAATTTCAAACGACGGAAACTGCGCCGCACTGGCGGAGGCAGTATGCGGCGTGGCAAAAACCTGCAAAAATACCGTAATGCTTTCACTCGGCACAGGCATAGGCGGAGGCATAACAATAGACGGAAAAATATATGAAGGCTGCGGAAGTGCCGGAGAAATCGGGCACATGCCGATAGTATTCGGCGGGCGTGATTGCCCCTGCGGAGAAAAAGGCTGTTTTGAACAATACGCATCGGCTTCCGCTTTGATAAAATCCGCGGAGACTGCCGCCTTAAAGCATTCAGACAGTATTCTTTCGAAACTGTATAAAGAGAACGATAACAAGCTTAACGGAGTTCTTTTCTTTAAGGCAATAAAAAGCGGCTGCCCTGCCGCAAGCTCGGTGCTTGACGAATATACCGATTATCTTGCGGCGGGAATTAAAGGACTTATCAATATTTTTGACCCGGACATGATAGTTTTGTCGGGCGGAATAACAAATGCGGGAAATTTGCTTCTTAATCCGTTAAGAAAGAAAATCGGCAGCAATGACATTGTAAAAATATCAGAACTTAAAAGCAATGCGGGAACAATCGGTGCTGCTTTGCTTATTGATTAATTTCAAACTGATTATCTAAAAAAGGGAGATTGATATTTTGAAAGCAATTACAAACGGAACGATTGTTTTGGAGGACAATATCATAGAAAACGGAACTGTTGTTTTTGATGAAAAAATTATCGGCATAAATACCGACACAAAAAATTGCGATGAAATAATCGACGCGTGCGGAGGGTATATCCTCCCCGGCTTTGTGGACATACATATTCACGGTTACAAAAGCAGCGATGTTTCGGATGCGGATGAAAGTTCCATAAAAGAAATGTCGCGCCTGCTTCCCGAAAACGGCGTGACATCCTGGTGCCCGACAACAATGACTGTTTCAAAGGACAACATTCAAAAAGCTCTTGATATAATAGAAAGTATTAAATCAGATGATACTATCGGCGCAAAAATTCTCGGCGCAAATGTTGAAGGACCTTTCATAAATCCGTCAAAGAAAGGCGCACAATCGGAAAAATATATACTTTCTCCCGACGCGGAATTTGTAAAATCCAATAATGATAAAATATCGCTGATTACAATAGCTCCGGAAATGAACGGCGGTCTTGATTTTATTAAAGAAATTTCGGAAAATACCGATATTGTTCTTTCCTTGGGACATACCGATGCAGACTTCGAAACGGCGCAGGCGGCAATAAAAAACGGTGCCAATCACATAACACACCTATTTAATGCCATGCCTCCGTTTAATCACCGTGCACCCGGAGTTGTCGGTGCGGCAATAAAAAACGAAAATGTATATTGCGAATTGATTGCCGATACCTTTCACATCCATCCGTCAATTTTCGAAATAATTTATAAATTAAAGGGCGACAAGCTTGTGCTTATCACAGACTGTATGAGAGCGGGCGGCATGTCGGACGGCGAATATACTCTCGGCGGTCAAAAGGTCACAGTTTCGGGAATAGAATGTCGGCTTGAAGACGGAACAATTGCAGGAAGCATACTGACAATGAACATGGCTGTGAAAAATTTTGCCGAGCATACAGGCATTCCGCTGTGGAAAGCCGTAAATGCCGCAAGCCTTTCCCCTGCAAAGTCACTAAACAAGGACTCCGAAATAGGCTCGATTAAACCGGGAAAATATGCGGATATTGTCATTTCCGACAAATGCTTTAACATACAAAAAACATTTGTGAATGGAAGACAAGTATATTAAAAACAAAGGGGATGTTAAAAAACTCCGGAACACAAGAAAAGAAGATAAAAGCATATATTACAGGAAATATATAAGGTTTCTTATTTCGTCATTTCGTTTGCCTATTTAACCTTG
>CAKSJU010000016.1 GCA_934463455.1 uncultured Clostridia bacterium
GCAAAAAAAGCGGGCTGCCGTTTTACTTTCGGCTCCGATTCGCACTCGGCAAATCAAGATCATATGTCAGCCTGCGGTACTGTAGCTGACCTGCTCGGATTATCACCCGAAGATGTCCTTTTCTACAAAACTTATCCAAGTACTGCAAAATAAAAAGGAGTTATTACATATGAGTTACAACGTATACCCTGTTATTCACCGACCGGAAGACTACAGCGAATACACAGTAAAAATCAACGGCAAGGAAATCGAAACAAATTCCTGCCGCGTTTCAAAGGAGCCGTTCAACCGCCGTTGGCCGGGGCATCAGCGCCAGATGGATCAATCGGAGCTTTCAGCATTTGTTTCTTTGGAAACCGATGAGCCGCTTGATTTTGAAATTATCACAACACGAAGCTTTGACAAGGTGGATATAAGACCGATTTCTTTGGGAATTAAACCTCAAATCAACGGAAACAGCATAAAATTCCGCTTGGATAAGCCGGCATATTTTACCGTTGAGCCGTTCGGAAGACATAATGCACTTCACATTTTTGCCGACCCGGTTTACAAATATACCGTCGACAAAAACGAGGTTATCTACTACGGCAAAGGAGAGCATGACGTCGGCGAAATTGAATTAAAAAGCAACCAGACACTGTTTATAGACGAGGGCGCCGTTGTTTACGCCTGCATAAAGGCATATGATGCCGATAATATAAAGATTATCGGCAGAGGTATACTCGACAACAGCCGCAACAAGGAAAAAATCCTGTTTGAAGTAAATGCCGATGACAATAGTGCCGATGTCGGAAATGCAAAAAGGCAGCATACCGTTCAGCTTGAATACTGCACCAATATTTTAATTGACGGAATTACCATCCGTGACTCCCTTGTGTATAACATACGCCCAATCTGCTGTATAAACCTCGACATAAGAAACGTAAAAATCATAGGCTGCTGGAGATTTAATTCAGACGGAATCGATATGCACAATTGCGAAAACGTACATATATCGGATTGCTTCATACGCACATTTGACGACGCAATCTGCGTAAAAGGCTTTGACTTTTATCAAAACGAAGACGACATGAATCACAACGGCAGACTGTACAACACTTTCCGAAACGTAATCGCGGAAAACTGCGTTATATGGAATGACTGGGGTAAATCCCTCGAAATCGGTGCCGAAACGCGTGCGGAGGAAATATGCAATATATGCTTTAAAAGCTGTGATGTTATCCACGTTTCCGGGCCTGTCCTTGACAGTATGAACGTAGATTATGCAGACGTACACGATATTGTTTATAAAAATATTAATGTTGAATTTGACGATATTATTCCGCAAGGCAAAATTCAAAAAAATGACGCGCACAAATATGATGACGACCCGACAGACACCGAATGCACTCCGCACCTCATACTTTCAGAGGTTGTTTTCCACGAGGAATATTCGGCAGGCGGAAAAAAACGCGGCAAAAATCATGATATAACCTACAAAAACATTCATCTTTTCGGCCGTCAGCCAATACGTATTCACACAGCGGGCTTTGATGATGAGCATAAATGCTCGAATATAACAATCGACGGACTATACAAAAACGGCAAAAAGGTCACTTCGCTTGATGAGTGTGATTATACCGAAAATGAATATTGTGAAAATATTATATTGAAATAAAATTTTTTATGCAATTAAAATGAGCTGTATCAAAATTAATTCATTTTGATACAGCTCATTTTAAGTCTATAGAAAAACAGTGCGACCCCTTAATCTATTCTTCTCTTTTGAAACATATTATTGTAAATCACAGCCGATATTGCTTTTTCGACATTAATTATTTTACTCTCGCCCGGGCTCAAATAAACATTCCGAATAATTTTTGCCCCGTCATATTCCAGTACAAGAACACCTGCCGCATAAGCATTTGAAACATTTGTAAGCTCATACCCCGCATCGGTTTCGGCAACCTCAAACAGCTTACCCTGCTGAAGACTCAATATTTTCCCGGGATAAGTCTTTTCGCCGTCGGTATTCTGCAAATAGTATATGCCGCCCGCGGCCGCTTTCACTCCGCCTTGCGCTATTGCATAAAAGCTTTTGTTTTCTATGCCGTCGGTTATTTCAGAAACATAAACCGGGAAAAGTCCTCTTTTCCATTTAATATTATTTTCACTGTCTACCGAAATGTTTTCCGCATATCCGCCGTTTCCGGGGATGTACAAGAGTATCGGCTCATATTTTTTCAAATCGAAAACCTCTCCGACAGCCTCTCCCGAAATCAAATTCGTTCCGCTGACAGGTACACCGTCTTTATACAAGGTAAAGTTTTTCATATCGTTCACAGTAAGATTACACATATTAATCAATACGGAGCCGTCTTTATTTTCTGTCCACTTAAAATCCGCCCCCGAAACATATTTCCCGGTTTTTGACGATTTAAGCTCCATTTTTAAACCGCGCTTGTCAATTCCGTAAAGTGTTTCCTTTAAGTTCGGTATATTTGCCTGATACGCATTTTGCAGAATATAAGAAAGCTGCTGCTCATCGGAGGGTTTATTATATTCGTTATTGCCCAAGCTGCTGAATACCAAAACAACCCTTCCGCCGTTTTGTACAAACTCATAAAGACATTTTAGAGTATTTGCTTCTATATTATTAACCTCCGGCAAAATCACAGTGTCATAATCATTCATTCTTTCGGGATTGTTTTCCGTTACGAAATCCGCTCCGAAGCCCGCCGAAATCATTTCTCTGTAGGTATAGTACAATCTTTCCATATGACTTTTGTTATATATTCTCGCTGTTTTGGAATATAACAAAGCTGTTTTGTTCTCCGCATTTTCCAACATGCGTACTTCATCGCTTAAACGGTTTAAATTCAGAGACTGTTTTCCTATAGCGTCAACAACCAGCGGCCGATGAAGCAGGGAAGCCGCATAAGGAGTTTTTAATTCTCTTTGCACCGCTTCATACCAGGTATTGCCGTCCGCACCCTTTTTATAATCCAGCCGTTCCCATGTCCAGTACGTTGTCTTTTCACATCCGTGAATTGCTCCCTGCCACACATCCATAGCGGCATGAGCAGGCTGAGTCGGTGCGCTTTCCTCAAATTTTTTATAATCATCGTAAAAGATATGATTTTCCGAATTGTATATCGGCTGCCCCGTGACCGAGCGCAGATAATCGTACCACATGTACTTGCCGACAATTTCTTCATGATTTTCAAACAACCCGTATGCGTCGCATCCCGCATAATCGCAGAACTTTGCAAGCTTCTCCGCATCATTGCCGCTTATGCCGCGCAGCCTTAAAGTATCGTCCGTATCGTCCGTCCAAAAATAATCAAGCACTTTTACACTGATTTTTACGTTCGGAAGATATTTTCTTACCTCGCCCGCCATCCATTCATGCCATGCCGAAAACTTATCTTCGTTGTAATTATACCAATCATAAAAATTCGCATCATAGCTTGTCGGAAGATTTGTTGCACTGTCATAAGACGGCATTTGAATTTCGTTGAACTTGGTATAAGCCGTTCCCCATTTTTCATTCAGCGTACCTATGGTTTTATACTTTCCCGCAAGATACAATCTGTAGTCAAGGCCGAACAAATCGGGATACAAATATGTTATACAGCTCGGTTCGTTCGACAAAATAACACTTGTAAGTGCCTTGCTGTCCTCAATTTTCGGTAACAGTCCTTTAAGATAATCGGAGATAAGCTGTTTTGCCTTATCGGAAAAAATGTTATACTTGCACCACCCGAAAGTGCCTCCTTTTATCTCCGGGTACCATTCACTGCACCACGCCGGCATATAATGCGGAGACAAAAGCAAATTTACCCCGACATTATTTTCTTCCGCTTTTTTTAAAGTATCATTAATTTCCGCAGCGGCTTTGTCGCGCGCAGTTCCCTCATATGTGTATGTTTTTGCCGTCGCATCCGCTTTCTGCAAAACGCTGCTCGGACCTACCTCTATTTGTATATTATCCGCACCCAAATCCGAAAAAATCGGTATATCATTCTCAGCGGTTGAAAAATGTCCGTAGCCTACCGAAAAGAAAGGCGCGTCGTCAACCTGTAAACCGTCTTTGTCCAATTCCTCTTTGCCGGTTTTATATCCGAAGTTTACCGAATTTGTTTTTTTGCTTCCGTCAAGATACGCTTCCAGATTTGTTTTTGCTTCGCGGTACAGACTGTTCAGCTTTTCAACCGAAGCGTCAACGTCTCTTCCGGTCAAGCCTATCAGAGAATATCCCTCGCTTTTTAATCCCGCATCAAGCTCCGCATCGTGTTCAACACCTGCAATGAATTTTTTTAAAACTGCCGCCGATACACGTTCCGCTCCGACATTTATACCTCTTTCTTCGCAGCGGTTTATAAGATTTTCAAGCTCGTCATATTCTGCCTCCAACGCCGAACGGTCAAAAGCCGCAAACGCGCTTGACGCTGTCATTACAAAAGCCGCCGCAAATGCAATTATTCTTTTCATTTACACAAATCCTCCACATTATTAAAGCTCCAAAAGCATCGGCTTATATCCCGATATACTTATCGTACCGCAGAACAGCTCGCCGCTTCTCAAATTCTTTATTTTCTCTGCCGTTTTTCCGTCCGTTTCGATTTTTATATTCACGCTGTCCGTCCAATCATACAGGCAAAGATTTAAAAGCGTCTTTCCGTTGTATTCGGTATATATGTAATCGACCTTGTTAAGCTCTTCGCCGGTATCGGCATTTATCAGCTTGATTTTCTTCAGATTCAGCTTTTCAAGCTCTTCACCGATTATTTTTTTCAAATCCTCCTGCAAGGGGCTTGTCATAACCTCATTTTGATTTACCGCCGGAATAATTCTCGCAAGACTTCTCAGCTTTTCATCCGCCGATACCGGCTTATTGTATTCGTTATATTTTAAGCAATCCTCGCCTATCATTATAACTCTTCCGCCTTTTTCGGCATACTCTGCAACCTTTGCGGCAGTTTTTTCCGATACCGCATAGTTCTCGGGAATAATAAGCATCGGAAAATCAAACATTTTGTCGAGCTGATCCTCGGTTATATATTCCGCTTTTCTTCCGTTATAGCTTATTGCCTCCCATGCGCGGTATACCGCATTCATCCACGCAAGGTTATAATTTCTTGAGCTTATTGTGTAAAGTATACCGACATCGGCTTTTTTTGTCTGAAGCACCGTAGCCTCATAAGAAAGCCTGTTTAAATCCATTGCAACATCGCTTGCCGCAACAATGCAGTCCGGTCGGAAACGTATTGACCCGCCCGCGGGAGTGTTTACGTAATCGGTGTCCCACAGCCATATGTTACTTATATTTCTTCCGTGGATTGCTCCCTGCCAAAGGTCAGCCTCCACCCATTTTGCCTGCTCGGGAACATAATCCATATTTCCGTCGGCAATTATGTGGTCCTCGGAGTTTTGCCCCGGTGCTTTCCTTATCGAGCGCATGAAATCATACCACTGCATTTTACCCTGCATCGTGTTATATGTCGCGCTGTTATAATATGCCCAGGAATCGCAGCCGTTTATATCCATCCACTTTGAGAAAAGCGTAAAGTCAACTCCGTAGGAGTGATAACCTCTTTTTCCGCCCGCGTCCGAATACGCATTATAGTCCATCGGCTTTGCCGAAACCGCAAGCTTCGGCGCGGTCTCCTTTACGCACTGCGCCATAAAGCTGTGAAATTCATTGAAAAATTCGTTGTTAAAGCGCACATAATCGTAAAATCCCGGTGTAAAATCCTCCGTTTGCCATTCAACCTCATCAAACGATTTATATGACGTGCCGTAGTTTTCGTTAAGCTTTGAAATATCACCGCTGTACAGCTCTTTAAGCCAATTTCTGTACTCGCCGATATAAATATCCCCGTTTTTATTTGCCGCAAAGGTAGGCTCATTTGTAATAATAATTTCTTTCAGTGCGGGATGATCTTTATAAGGGCCTATAAGCTCTTCGATTTGCAGCTTGATTATTTCCCTTGCCTGCTTATCGGATATATCAACTCTCAAAAATCCGCCGCTGCCCAGCTGCTTGCTGTTTTCCAAAAGGTCATAGGGGAAATAATGCGGCGAAATCAACAAATCCAAAGTTTGATTATGCTCTGCCAGCTCGTCAAGTATGTCTCCCAAACGCGCAATATTTGCCTCGGATATTGCATATCCGTCTCTGAGCCTTCTGGTATACTCAAAACCGCCGTTTATACAGAAATTTCTGTCCTCTCCCTTTTTGGAAAAGCTCATATCGTCAATCCAAAGCTCATCGGTAAGATTTTCGCAGACCAAGCCCCACATAATTCTGGTCTGGTCTTTTTTCATTTTTATTTCAAATTCAAAGTCTTTCCAATCATATGTCCCGTCCAGCGAATTTCGTATATCGCTCACTCCGTTAAAAACAAGATTGCAGCCGGTCGCGTTATTCGCCTTTGCCCGAAATTTGACAACATACGTTTCTCCGCGTGAAAGTCCCTCTGTCATCTGATAAAAGAACGCGTATTTGTTGGGTCCCGACGGAGTGGTATTATGAATGTAAAACGCTTTTCCGTTTGAGCCCTCTGTTTCCTTTTGCCTGTATTCGAGTCCCTCAAGGCTGTCTATTCCGTAATTTACCCAGCCGTCCAGATAGTTTAAGGTGTCCTTTGACGTAACCACGGCATTTGTGCCTATTTCAATTGCCTGTGCCGATGCACATACATTTTCAAGCTCGGGAATATCCCTTTGTACCTCAAAGAAATGACCGTATCCTATAAAATATGCCGGGCGTTTTTCGGTTTTGCTGCCTGTTTTCATATTTGCCCAAAGCGTCTGACCGTCAATCTCAACATCACCCGTCCGATACTTCGGCACCTCATATGCCTCTTTTGTCTTTGCAATATACGAAAGCATATTTTCTTTCGCTTCTTTATACATTTTTTCGAGCGCGTCATTCGCACTTGCAATCGGATAATAATATCCCGATTCAAAATCATCCTTCAAATCCCCGATAAACCGTTTTATCGTCCAGATTCTCGTATCTTCATAATCGGTCGGATACCCCAGCATACGGCAGATTTTTGCAATTCTTTCAAGCTCTTTTGTCTTTTCGGAAAATCCTGTGTATATTTTCTCCATTTTCTCTTTATCCGGAATAACGTCAATGGTTTTACACAGTGTTCTCGTAACCGTTCCGTCGCTTATATCCACGCTTATATCATTTTTGCCCAGATTAAATTCTTTCTTTTCGCAAAGCACTCTTTTTCCCATGCCCGCCTCAACCGTAATCTGTTCATTAAGTCCGAGTATTTGTGATGTCACATCAAACTTTTTTTCCTTGTCGGAATTATTTACCACCAAAACCGCATACGCACCGTTCACCTCTTCAAGCGTGGAATAAAAGTCCTCGCCCGGCTGCATAAGATTATATGATATAAATTCGGTGTTTGTTTTACCCTCGGCTATGCCCGGTCTCAGTTCAACGCAGTATTCACGTCCCTTTCCGTCATTGTCGTTGGCAAGAATCGAGAAAACAAAATCGGATTTCGGTCTTTCTCCGAACTGCACCGACCACGGAATTGCCGCTTCATATATTGTTTTGTTTCCCTTATGCTCTGTTTTGAGCTTGATTTTTGAAACCTCGTCAAACCGCCAGCTGTTGGAAACAAAATATCCTCCCTCGGGAGTATATTTTAAGCCCACTTCATCTCCGAAAGACTCCGTCCTGTCGCCCATTGCTATTTGTACAGAGTCGTTCTGCCAATACTGCGCTCCCGCATCCGGCGCAAAAATATCATCGGTCGTTTCTATATAAATATAGAAATTATCATCGTCATACGCCGCCATATAATCCATTTCCAAATCCAAATGCGCAGTGCTTGTGTAAACGGTATACTGGCTCTCGGAAAGCGGTACATGTACTTTATAAATACCGTCCCAATCGGAGCTGTCTCCGTCTATCACTATATTATCTTTTCTCAAAAGAGGCAAATCGGAAAACATCGGCATTGCCTCTTTGTATTTTTCGCCGTCAAATGTATCGGTGTTTTTTATTGCGGAAGCAATTTCCTCCGCGTCCTTTGCCTTGTCCAAATCAATAGGCTTTGCCGATACCTTTTCTCCCGTGATTGTCGCCTTGTCCTTTTCAAACGAAGCATTTTTCACAAGGTTGTTACCTACGATTTCTCCGTCCCATTCGTAAAATTCAAAATCGTCTATCCACAGTCCGTCCGCCAATCCGTCAATTATTATTCGGATTGTGGCATTTCCGTCTCCTCCGTCATTTGTCCAAAGAAACGTCTTTTTTACCCAATCGAAATTTTCTCCGTACATGTCGCGGAATACATATCTTTTTCCCCAGTTAATACAATAGTTTGCCGTCCCCTTAACGCCCTCGCCCTTTGCGGCAAAGCCGAATTTATATGTTCGGTTTTTCTTTACCGGAACGGTTGTTGTAAAAGTGAGATATATATTAGGCTTGCCCTCGGATTTGTTTGTAAACTTCACCGACTGCGCACCGTCATAGCTTTGCGAAGCGTCAACCGCCGCTTCCGCTTCCAATTCTCCCAGTATTTTCATGTCCCATCCGCCCGCCGGCGAATCCTCGGCAGACACACTTACCGTCATTAAGGCTGCCAACATACATACGGCGGAAAATGCCGATATAATCCTTTTTATATTGTTTTTAAATTTCATGCTCTGCCTCCGTTATTTTTTTATAATAGATGTTTTGTGCCCGGAATGCAAAAAGACATCCGAAAACATCTTTTTGCACTCCGAGCTTTTTTAATCTGCTTTTATAAGCTTTTACTTATCCGGCAGTATCTCCGGATTTGTAAGAGGAACAAGTCCCGCCGCAGAGTTCCAAAGGAACATTGACATCTTATATCCCGACGCGTCGGTCTCGCTTTCGGTACCAACCTGAAATGCTACCGCGGCATCGGTATTTTGTCCCGCTGCAAGCGAAATAGGATTGATAACCGTTTTTACAAGTGTTCCGCCCTTATACAGTGCGCCTATCAAAGCTGCTTCAAACGGCTCTCCCGAAAAGTTACCGATGTTCATGCTTCCCATTATGTCGCCTTTTTCGATTTTTTGAATCGGCATGCTCAAATCAGCGCCTATTCCCAGATTTGAAAAACCGTCTACCCATGTATATACGCTGCTGAATGATTTATCGGAAATTTTTACTCCCTCGGGCGTATATTCTCCGCATGTTACTTCATTTCCGAATTCGCTTACCGCTCTTATCTCATATTTACCTTTTTGAATACTTCCGAGAGAGAATCTTCTGCCCGCAGCGCCCGTCCATGCAAGCGGTGTTTCGTTAAGCTTTGTTTCCTTTCCGTCCGCCGCTATGTGGTACACATTTACGCCCAGACCGTCCACTCCGTTTTGATCCAAATTCTCTTCATCCCATGTAAGGGCAAAATCATTCGAAAAGTCCATAGATATATTTTTGATATGATGTCCCGCTTCGGTATAGATTGCCGGAACAAAATCAGCGCCGTCTTTTTCGTACATTCTTATATCGTCAACATATATTGTTGTCGGATATGTCGATTTAAAGCAAACTCTTACCATGTGACCCGTCACGGTTTGGGTCGGCGTCCACTCAAAGCTGTGGCGGACCCAATCTCCGTCGGCAACGGCACCGGTTGCTGTTGCAAAGGTCTGTCCGTTTGTCAATGCAAATATTGTCGCAGATGCGGTAGCTTTGCCGTCCGCAGCTTTTGCATACCATTCTATTCCGTAGGTTTTGCCCGCTTCGTAGGTTTTGTTCGGAGCATATTGAAGGCGTGCTTCTCCGCCCAAAATATCACAGGCAAAGCTTGCATATCCGCTTCTCTTTTGGTCAAAATTCAGATACCAGCTTCCGTTTTTAATTCCGTCTCCGGCAGGGTTGTCACCCACGTTTGCGTACCATGAGCCGCCGAACGACCAGCCGTTTTTGTCATAGTTATAATTTGTAATATTTTCGCCGTTTCTTAAGGTTCTGCCGTCAATTATTGTTTCAATATCTGCATATGTATCCGTTGTTGTGACAATTTTGTATTTTTTATATGTCTTTTCCGCAAGATTTGTAATATCAAAATAGCAGTTCGCATTTTTCGCAAGGCTCACTGTTTCCGGAAGAGCATCGGCAGAATCCAGCACCGATACCGGATTTGCCTCGTCGGTAACATCATAAACAACTACGCTCTTTAATGCTGAAAGCGGCGGATTTTTCCACGAAATACGCAGGGTATTGTCATTTATCGGAGTTACTCCCGCAAAATTAACCGTTCTTGTATCAACATTTGCCGCGTCTTCAAAGCTTTCGTTTATATACGTTACCCATTTGCTGCCTATAAGACATTCAAGCTTTATATCGTCTATATACGCTCCGCAGGCATGCGTTCCGCCGATTCCCATAAGCCAGCCATTCGTTCCGGGCCATTTGCCCTCCCATGAATATGTTCTCCAAACTGCTCCGTTTTTCTCTTCCTCCGTAATTTTCATATCACTGAATTTTACTTGTATTCCGGTATTATCGCACAAGCCTGCATTGGGCGGAATATGAGTTGTATCTCCGGTTATCTTACAGCTGAATCTGAATGTTTTGTTCCGAGGATCAATATATCTTGTCTCTCCGCTTTCGGTAATTCCATCCTGCTTGGCAAGCTCACACCCGAAGTCGGTGTGAAAATGTTGTTTCCACCAGGCATTGCAGCAATCCATATAAAGCGAATGTGTTCCCGAATAACTTTGATTTGTGCTGATATGTGCCGCATATCCCTCCGGATTTCCCAGCTTTCTTCCGAAGATGTTGCTGTCATTGTTGAATTTAAAGTATCTGCTGTAGATGTACTTTGTTCCGTACTCGCCCTCCGAGTGTCCGCTGCTTGCCGCAAGCGCGGTCATTCCGGACGCCAAAATCGCCGTGCTGACGAAAATGGCAGCCGCCTTTTTGATTTTTTGTCTTAACATTTTTTTACAACTCCTTTTTATAGTTTCAATATATAAATTACCGCCGTTTTGCCGTTCGGCGGGTAATTACACAAATTATTCCGCCGTTTTCGGACCTTCGAGAGCTTCGTGACTTCTTAAAATAGTTTTATTTTCACGATTATCCCACATGAAAAGCTTAAGCGTATATTTTTTTCCGTCGTCGGGAACATTGATTTTCACGGAAAGCTCTTTTCTTACATCTCCCGCCTGAACAACCGTATTTTCCGACACAACGCTGCCGCACATCTTAAAGCCGTCGTAAAGCGCAGCAATCAGCGTAACCTTAAAATCATCGCCCATGCTTTTGTTTTTCGCAAAAACCTTTGCCGTGATTTCTCCGGCTTCAACCGCAGAAAGCTTTACACCCTCTTTTTCAAAGGTGACATCCTGCAAGGAATATGACGGAGCGGTCGGCACAACCGATATTTTTGTTTCTTCCCCTTCTTTTCCGAAGCTGTCAACCGGAACTATTGCAAGCTTATGCGCCTTATCGTTTTCCAGCTCAAATATCGTCGCTTCATTCTGAGTATAACTGCCCTTAAAGCTCTTTTCATCGTCAAATTCTTCATAAACATTGACATAGCTTGTCAAAGCCTGCATGGCATTTGTCCAGCTCAAGGTTACCTTGCCGTCCTGCGCCTTGTACGCCGCATCGGTCACAGCCGGAAGCTTATCGGTTCGGTCGGTTTCAAAATCTCCGCCCGTAACCATGTTTTTCTCCTCCGGGTCGTCCGCCTCAAATACCTCCAGGTCGTCAATCCAGAAATCTTCACATTTTCCGTCGGTCAGGAAAAACATTTGGTTTGATTTTTCCGTAAGATTGGAAAATTCAAGCTCATACAGCTTCCAATCCTCGGTCAGTCCGCTTAGCCCGACCATTTTTTTCGAGTTTGCCCAACCGGCATAAAATCTTATATTGCTTGCATTTCTTCCTTTTGCGTAAAATCTCAGCTTGTACGAGGTATCCGCCTTAAAAGCGCAGCCGTTATAAGCAAGATAACAATATCTGTTGCCCTCGCTCCCCGCAATGCTTGTGCTCATATAAAGAGAGCTGTTTCCCGAATGTTTTTCGGTTGTATCAAGCCTTATAATTCCCGGAATATTCTCCGAAGCTCCCGTCGAATAATATGTTGCCCAGGTGTTTATTTTGCTCGGGCGCTGCACGCTTCCCGCAATTGCGTCAAAAGCCGCACTCTCTTTTGTTCCGTCGTTAAACTCGCAGTTAAGCTTGAAGAAATATCTTGTCCCTTTTTCCAATCCGTTCACTTCACAATAGTTTACCGCATTGTTATCAAGATTAAAATCAATGCCCTCGATTCTTTTTGCCTCGCTGTTTTCAATTCGGTCGAGTGTTATGCTTTTAATATCCGTTGACTTCGGGTTGTAAAAAGCAATTGCAACGGACGGATCTTTTTCATCGTTCATAAAGCCTGTCGGGCTTATATGATGAAAATTCGCACGCTGTTTCAGCTCCGGCTTCCAATCGGGCGGAGTTTTCAGCGTTGTTCCCTCAATCAGGGTTTCGGAAACATTTGTCTCAACGCTTGCGTCCTCTTTTGTCCTGTCGGTTTTTATAACCAGCTTATATGTATACTTTGTCTCACTTTCAAGTCCGCTTATGCGGCAGGAGGACATTTCGTTTGCCTCGGTATTTACATCCGAAAACTTATTGTCCGACGAGCCTCGGTCTACCGAAAAAATCGGCTCAAGAGCGGACACGTCCGCGTCGGGGTTTTCCGTTACATCGTACAGACTTATGTTTATAATTCCGCTTTCTTCTCTTCCGCTTGTTTTGATTTGATTGTTGGATACCGTCCATCCGACATTTTTGTTCATCGGATTTCGCCATGAAAGCTTCAGCTCTCCGTAATTTTCCGCCTCTGCCGAAACGCTTGACGGATTATACATATCAACCTTTTGAGCGTCCTCAAATCCGTAATCCAAAAGCACTCTGTTTTCGGTATTGTTTTTCAGATATAAGTCGTCTATATACACATTTTCCGCACCGCCGAGAACAAAATGCAGATACGGACCGTTGTTTGAAAGCGTATTAAACGTCTGTGTATAAATTCTCCAGCCGTCCGGGTCGTTGGAGTCCAGCGGCTCGTTCGCCATTCTGTTTATAAAATAATACGGCGGTACTCCGTCTGCCGACTGTCCCGGCTGACCCGTTTGGTTTATTCTCATCAAATTCAGCTTGCCGCCCTCGGCGATTTTGATTTTTACCGAAAAAGTATATTCGGTATTTGCCGCAAGATTGGACGGCATGGAAAAGCTTGCGTCCTTTGTATTCCCCAGATATTGTTCAACATCCGCCGAATCCGCTCCCCTTTTGTAGGTGTCGGCAAAAAGCGAATATTTACCGCTTGCCTTTTCCGTCTCGGAAAGACGAAGCGCAATGTCGTTCGGAAATCTTTCCATGTAGCTGTATACATATCTGTTCGAATTGAACTTTATTGTCGGCGAATAAAAAGTTTCATTTGTTTCGGAAGCTGCAAGTATCGGAGCTGCCGACGAAAAAATCATGCAAACCGAAGCAAGAAAACATATTATCTTTTTCATTGTGACGTCTCTCCTTTCTAATTTTTATAAATAACAATATCGTTTATCGTTCCGTAGCCGACACGTCCGGCTATAAAGCTGCCCGCGGTCAAATCTTTTATTGTCCCCGTTCTCACTTTCCCATCCTCGATAAGAACAACATTCGGTGCATTCGGATTTTTAAGATAAACCGAGCCGTTTTCATTTATTTTCATCTTCAATACGTTTCTCGACGAATCCACCGCCTCAACATATCCGCTTATATCAATGCTTACGTTGTACATATCCGGCTCGCCGTCGTCACTCAAACGTCCCACATCATCGATTGAAAATACTTTTTCCGTTCCGGTAACATATTTTTTTCTGTCTTTTGATACCTGAATTACGTCTCCGAGCTTCAATCCGTCAAAAACGTTCTCCGTTTTTCCCGTGAGAATTACCTTGTCTTCTCCGTCTCCGGCACAATCCAAAACAGATATGATTTCTTCGTTTTCGTCTACCTGTCTGGATATGCTTCTAACCACATAATATACATTGCTTCTGTTGTTTTCGTTTATATTCGCAAGACTTTGTTCAAGCTTAAAAATGCTGCTGTGTCCGAAATCGTCCGCATCATAAACCTCCATGTTATATCTTGCCGTTTCGGTTTTTAATATCCCGGGGCCCTCTATTTTGTAATCATCATCCGCCGCCGATTTGTCGGTCGGGATTACAAATATTTTAGCGTCACCGTTAAAGAAATATCTGTCCCCCAGGTTTTTCGAAGTACCGACATACATAAATTCCCGAAGTCCCGAAGTGGTAAATATATTTTCGCGGTATCTGTCGCTTTCCTCCGCTGTTCTGATATATTTTATTTCATCTCTTATCAGCCTGTATCTTACCATCTGCGACGCGGCTATGCCGCCCGGTGCAAAGATATTCGGAATTTTTTCGCTGTCTATATACTCGCCGTTGTATTTTACTCTTTCGGCAAACATAAGCTTTTTCCATTCGCCGTCTTGAGTAAACATTTTGCAGGCATACCGGTCATCGTCTTCGTCATATATTCTTTTTAAATATCCGTAAAGCTCGCCGCCCTCGCTGCTTTTTTCAAAAGCTGCAATCCTGCCGGTAAAATCCAGATAAAACTTGTACATCGTTCCGGCTTCCGGACTTACAAGCGCACTGTCTCCCGCTTCAAGAGCCTCCTCCGTCAGCGGATTTAACAAATATGTACCGTCGTCGGTTTCTATTTCGGTTTCACCGTCTTCGTTTGTTCTTTTTGCGCGCAGTGTGCCCTCAACGGTATTCGAGGACGCATATATTTTTATTATGTCGCCGCCCTCTCCGCGCGAACGGGTCACAAGCAGCACATCCTTTGAGCCTATCCCGAAGCGGTCGGTCTTTTCTCCGTCCTTTTCTATGTATAAGCTTCTTTCAATATCCGGGTCAAGCACCGAAATTTCATCAATTCCGCTTTCAAGCTTATTGTAAATCTTTTTCTCGAGAGCCGAATAACGGTCAAGCCACATTAATTCGTACGAGGTTACAAACGCATACTCCGCCGTACCGTCGCCGTTGTTATCCAAAAGTCTCAAAGAGCCGTATTTCGGCTTTAAATCCTCAATATCGTAGTCAAGATATGCCGCTCCGTTGTAAATCACCTTGAGCGCACGGCTGATTTTCATGTTTTTTTCCTTTTCGCCGTATCTGTACTCAACTCTTTGTGCGGTAACATTATCGATATTTTTCTCCTCAATTGTCACCGATTTATTTTTATTGTCCCTCGGCTTTACATAAAGCGCGGTTTTATCGCCGTTTTCCGATTTGTACCACAGCTTTATATCCATGCCCAAAAATTCCGATTTATCCTGACACGGATCATTGTCGTAAATTGTATTGTTTACTTCAATTGTACCTTTCGGGTCGGTCTTTACTCTTAATCCGTCGGTATATATGTCGGAGGTCATAATTCCCTCATCGGTATATATCCTGCGGTAAACCTCCAAAACCGTGCCCTTTTTGTGCGTACCGAAAACAAAGGTATTGTCCTCCGTCATATCAACGCCGAAAGGCTCTATGTCTATTATGTTTTCCATAAGCGTAAGGAGCTTATCCTTTTCGAGTGCTTCGGAATAATCGCCGCCGATACCGTCGGCAAATCCGAATTTCTGAGCGGTTGAAATATAAGTTTCTCCCGCAAAATTATCAACATAAAAATTATATCCCAGTGCCTTTACGGCAACAATGAGTGCCTGTTCAACCGTCAGAGCAAGCTCAGGGCTAAATTCGTTGTCTCCAGTTCCGCTGACGATATTCTTCTCCCAAAGATACGAAATTCCGTCCTTGTATTCGCTCTCGGCTATATCGGTAAGAGTGCAGCTTTCGCCCGCGCTCGGAACATCATCCGTAAGCACTCCGGCAATCATAGAACAAAACTCGCCCCTGCTCACATAAGGAATATCGTAAAAATCGGCGCAATCCTTATAGTTTTTGATTATTCCCAGCGCCGACAGCATGTCATACCTTTCGTCGGCAGATACAACCTGCACCTCGGTTTCTTGTTCCGTCTCTTCGGCAAATGCCGTACACGGCAGCATAACCGCCGCCAACAGTAATGCAATTATTTTTTTCACTTGCCGCTGCCTCCCTTCAAAAGCCTGTAAACTATAACCGCAGCCTGCGCCCTTGTGCAATTTGCGTTCGGGTTATACATATTTTCGCCCATACCCGAAATTATATTTTCATTTTTCATCGCGTAAACGCTGTCCTTGGCATAATCGCTTATGTCTGCGTCATCCGCAAAAGCTTCTCCTCTGTCCGAGCTAAGCCCGAAATTCATCATTTTTGCCGCACGTGCCGCAAAAACCGCCGCATCCTGGCGGGTGATAAGGTCTCCCGCACCGAATCTTCCGTCGCCGTAGCCCGATACTATATTCAAGGTAACCGCCTTTTTTATTATGCTTTCGTACCATGCTCCGCTTTTAACATCCGAAAATTCAATTTCCGCCTCCGCGGCATCCCCGGCATTTATCGCACGCATGAGCATTGCTATAAATTCTTCCCTTTTTACGTTATCGTCCGGAGCAAAATTTTTCTCGTCTCTGCCCGAAACAACACCCTTTGAAAAAAGCTCCTCAACCGCTTCTTTATACCATGCGCCGTTTTCAATGTCGTCAAACGATTTATTTTGATTGTTCGGAGAAATAATTCCCACTGCCGTATCAGCCGCACTTGAATTTTTCGAGCCGCCGCCTCCACCTCCCAAGCTGCCGCCGCCGGTTGTTCCGCCGCCGGTCTCCGATTTGGTTATTGATTTTGCAAGCAATGCGTCAAGTCCGCCGGTAAGGCTGCCGAACTCAGGCAGGCTTACAAGCTTTTCCGCCGTCAGATATTTATCCTTTTCCGAAAGTGCGGAAAAAGATAAATATGCCGCCGTACCCGCTACTTCAAGCTCCAAAGAGTATCTTCCCAGCAAATTCGGAATATCGCTGTATTTCGCATTGTTCACAAGATAATATGCCGATATTGTTTTATAAGCTTTTTCCGCATCCTCAACCGCGGCAATTCCGCCGCGTGAAAGCATATTACTTTTTATAAACTGCTTTTTGTTTTCATCGGTTTCTTTTGAAAACGGCACCTGTTCAAATTCAAATTCACATCCGCCGAAAGCCGCAGCAGCGCCCTCGGTGTAGTTGTTTTTCTTGCTGCAAACAAAAAAACATCTGTTAAGCTCAATATAAAAATTATCCGCATTCGGATTTCGTTCCGCAAGAATGTCCAGTGCTTCGTTTTTGACCGCCGCGTTTGCATTCAGCTTATCAATGTCTATTCCCTCCATCTCAAACGCCGTTTTGTAGTCGGCGTCGGAAAGAGTATCGGAAAGCACAGCTTTATCCGATAGGCTGTCGATACATTTTTGCAGTGCTTCCTCGCGTACAGCCGCTCCCGAAAATGCAAAGCTTACGGCTTCCTCCGTTTTTCCCTGCGGTTTTACCGAAACCGTTATTTCTTTATTTTTAAGTGTTTCGGGCAACTCGAATTTAAGCGTATACCCGCCGTCCTTATCGCTGATAATTTCATCATAAAAATAGTATGTATTTTCCGCATCGCTGACCGCCGCGCTTACCGCAGTATTCGCGTCCGTTTTTCCCGATACGCCGATTGTCTTTTCTCTTATATCACCCGGTACAAGTGCATATGCTTCATTTGCGCACAACATAGCGCAGATAAAACATGCCATGATATGTTTTTTCATGAATCTGTAACCTTCCTTTCAGCATTATGTACATTCTTTCGACTGTTGACAGCTTTTTTCGGGCATTTTCCGCCGCTTTGCAGCGCTTTCGGAATAATGTCCGGCTTTATTTTCATTATACTATTTTCAAAATGCACTGTCAATATACAATTTTTTACTATTATTACATTTTTTAATATTTTGTGGGCATTATTTTATAAATTTTTAATATTTATATTGACAATTGTTGTGCATAGTGTTATAATACAATGGTAAAATATAACCGGAGGCGATATAACATGTTTTTTTCGGAATACAGCTTTGAGCCGTTAAGCTTTTTTGAAGAAAAATACGACGAAAATTTCAAGCTTTTGTATATGAAAAGAAATTCCGATAACGACCTTATTTTTAATTTGGATACCGAAATGATGCACCCGCTTCTTACCTCAATCGAATATGCGGTCATGCTGCTTTCTTCCGAAAACGATACCGAACGCGCATGCGATATAATATCGGTATGCACCACGCTGCAGTACAAGGCTCTCGGCAACGACAGCTACGGACTTTTTCCTTACTACAGTGAAACTCACAACAAACCGATACATTCGGAAATTTATGCAAATACCGTTTCCTTTAAAATAGGTGTGCATCTTTTTTACATATTAAAAAATTATCGTGAAGCAATCCCGCCGCGCCTTGCGGACGAAGTGCATGCCGCACTGTACCGCTTGCTCTTCCAGCTTGCAAACTTTAACAACATAGACTACAGCGGCTCTTTTATGCAGTTTGTTCAGACATATCTGCTGCTTGCCGGAGGCGACCTTTTAAAGGACGAAAATTTCTTTCACAGCGGAACGACTTGCCTGAGATATTTGTGTGATAACATTCATTATCACGAAAATTACCACGAATATAATTCCTTTTACGAAATATCGATTATTTCGGAAATATTGAGCGAATTAAAAATACTCCTGATAGACAAAAAGGTAATTTCCATGATTGACGGGATATACAACATTCTCTGGGCAAATATATCGCAGAATTTCCACTCCGATTTTCTTATGCTTACCGGTCCGGTTTCGAACACCTCCCGCATGGTTCCTCATTCGTATTTTTTGTATTTTTTATCCGCTGCAACTCAAATACCATTTGAATGTGAAGAATCAAGCGTTAAGCCGAAAATACTCTCGCGCTGTCCGAAAAAATACCTTTCGGGATTTTTCGGACCGATACAGAAAAAATTCATTCAGAATTTTGTTTCAAAGGGCAAATCCTACCCCGGCTACAGCCAGGCACGCATTGCTTCAAACTATATTTGCGAGGATTTTACCGTCGGAACCTTTAACAGCGAGGATTTCTTTTTTGAAACAACTCCGTTTAAAGGTTATTTCCGTTCCTCGGGCAGCAAAAACCCTTACTCCTTTACGCTGGAGGTATTAAACGGAGGTCATTCCCTGCTCCTGGCGAATTTTCATTCCGTTCAGTACAACAGCACGATTTTGGGTGCCGTGAATTTTTCCGACAACCGCGGAAACATTCACTATACCTACTCACCGAAAAACGGTATAATTCCGCTTAACGACTTTAAGATACGCTTTAAAATAAGCGGCGATGTCGGCAAGCTCGACATTGCAAAAAACGACTCCGAAATAATTGTCGGATTTAAAAATGTACATCTTCGTTTTAAAATCCCATATATAAAAATCGACAATCTGCCGATAGAATTTACGCTTACAAAAAACGAACATTCTCTGTATTACGACGCGCTTATCGGGCGCGGACTTCATCATGATGTCAAGGTTTCCGAATTAAAGGAAGCAATATGTCAGTTTATTTTTCAAATAAAGCATGACGCCTTATTTGATGACTGCAAATGCTATTCCTACGGAGATAAATTCGTCGGTGAGCTTACCACCGATGAGTACAGTCTTAAAACCGAAACCGCATACAAGCCGTCGTCCTTTGAAAATATAATGTCAAACGACCGTCAATATATAAATAAAACAACGCTTGCGGACTATGTAACCTTTACGAATACAAAAGCGCGTCAATACCGCTTTATTGTTCAATCGCTGTCAAATGCAACGCTGCCCGATTTAACCGACAGCCGTGAATTTTCCGCAGAGCTTTCCTCTCTCGACACCGCACCGATAACAATGCTGAGCACAAAAATTCAAAAAATCCTCAGATTGCTTGCCCGTGAAAACTTTGCACTTAATATTTTCAAGCATTATTCGATACATATTATCACCGCTCTGTTTGAAAGAGTTAAGCACGAAAACTTTCAGTTTGAGCAATTGATAAATGCGAAATATTCCGAGATTTTCCGCAGGATAAGCTATCTGTCGGACAAAAAAAGAATAATCGTCCTCATTCGGGACATTACCGCCGAAATACAAAATGAATGTATAGAACTGAGACCGCACGCCCACAATCAATCGATTGTTTCGGACATTATTAAGATTATGGAAAAAAACTATGCCGATGCGAATTTGTCGCTTTCCTATCTGTCGGAAGAAACAGGACTCAGCGAGCCGTACATAAGCAAGCAGTTCAAAGCCGTTACCGGTATGAACTACATGAAATATCTCACGAAAATGAGGATGGAAAAGGCGGCGGAGCTGCTGCTTTCGGGAGTCAGTGCGGAAACTGTTTCGGAAAAATGCGGCTATACAAATGTGTACACCTTTAAAAGAACGTTCAAGCAATACACCGGAAAAAGCGTAAGCAAATGGATGAAGTGATTTTTTATTTAATATTTATAATATTTTCTTGTCTGTAAATTATATTATTTGTGGAAAATTACATGCAATATATTAAAAACAGTATATAAAGTTAATTATTGCATATTGACAACAGTTTATATAAATGATACAATTGCCTTGAAGTTTAGACAAGAAAATCCCAACAAATCAAGGAGGAAAAAAACATGAACAGGAAAAAAATTATTGCGCTGTTTCTTGCAGCGGCAGCTTTAACGGGAATTGTTTCCGGATGCGGAAATTCTCAAAAGCAGGAAGACGGAAAAATCAACATCAGCATAGGTCTGTGGCCGGATAATACAAATCAAAAAGCGCTCGACACCGCAAACAAGCAAAAAGACGATTTTATGCTACAAAATCCCGACATTAACATTTTGCCGGATACATACAAATATGATACAAAAACCTTTACAATGAAAGCAAGTGCAAACCAGCTTCCGAACATGTTCAAGCCCTGGTTTACCGAAATTAAGCAAATTATAAAGCAAGGCTATGCCGCCGACATTACCGACGCAATGAAAAATCACGGTTTCGACACCGCTTTAAACCCTCAGCTGATTGACCTTGTAACCGGTGACGACGGAAAAATTTACGGTGTTCCGACAGACGCATACATACTCGGACTTTATGTCAACAAAGACATTTTCAAGCAAGCGGGGCTTGTAAATTCGGACGACAGCGTAAAATTCCCCGATACATGGGAACAGCTTGCCGAATATGCGCAAACAATTAAGGAGAAAACAGGAAAAGCAGGCTTTATCCTGCCCACAACCAACAACTGCGGCGGCTGGCAGTTTTTAAATATTGCATGGGGCTTCGGCGTTGAATTTTGCAAGCAGCGGGACGACGGAAGCTGGGAAGCGACCTTTGATACCCAAGAAGCAAGAGACGCTTTACAGTTTGTTAAGGATTTAAAATGGAAATATAACGCGTTCCCCGACGATACCGTCATAAATCAGGACGATATGTATAAATATTTCGGCTCGGGGCAGGCGGCAATGATGATGAGAGAGCCTCCTTTCAGCGGTTACCAGTGGGGCTTGTCCAACGACGCTCTTGCATGTACAAAAATGCCGAAAGGAAAAGTGGGCAGATTTACACAAATGGGCGGCAACCTCTGGATGTTCTCCAAAAACTCCACTCCCGAACAGATTGATGCCGGCTTTAAATGGCTTGAATTTACCGGTTTCGCTCCGACGATGAACGCAGACCAGGAAAATCAATACCGCACTTCGCAGCAGAATATTCTCGACAAGAACGGCGTAGTTATCGAAAGAGATGCCTACGATGTATGGACTATTCCCGAGACACTCGAAAAAAGACGCTCAATAAGAAGGGAATATTCCAATGTTGACTATAACGATTACAAAACCTACTTTGAAGCCGATGATGTTCAAGTTAAGCTTGAGCCGGCAGCATGCGCTCAGCAGCTTTACTCGATTATGGACGGCTGTATACAAGAGGTTATCACGAATAAGGACGCTGACATTGACAGCCTGATAAAAACAGCGTGTCAGGATTATCAGACCAATCATTTGGACAAGATGTAATTTACTTATTTAAAGAAGGCGGTGTACAAAAAGTACACCGCCTTTTTCGGGGGATAGGAAAAAATGCTTCGGAACGCTAAAACCAAACCCGACGGTGTCTGCCGAAGATAAGTACTCATAACACCGCCTGAAAAGGCATAATTTCGGCTCATTTCCGCGGTTGACAAAAACAGGCAATTATGATATAATTTTTCTATATATTCAATTAGAACGAAAGAGTGTAAAAAAATGATATTTTCATCATATAAATTTATATTTTTGTTTTTCCCGATAGTATATTTGGGATACTTTTTATTTAAAAAAACAAACAAGGACGAAGCGGTAAAGCTCTGGTTGATTGCGGCATCGCTTTATTTTTACGGCAACGGCAATATAAAATTTCTGCCGATACTCGTATTTACGGCACTTTTTAATTTCGTAATAAGCCGCGGCATTGTAACAAGTGACAAAAAGCCGGTAAAAACCGTGCTTATGTCGCTCGGCATATTGGAAAATCTCGGTATGCTTTTTTATTTTAAATACCGAAATTTCTTTTTTCAAAACATAAACTGGGTATTCGGCAGCGACATTGCAATGAAAAATATTATTTTGCCGCTCGGAATTTCTTTTTATACTTTTCAGATTTTGTCCTATGTTTTCGATTGCTGTAACGGAGACGCAAAAAAATACGGCTTTACGGATTACATGCTTTTTGTAACATTTTTTCCGCAGCTGATAGTAGGTCCGGTTGTAACTCACGGCGAAATAATTCCTCAATTCAAAAAAGACAATCTTTTAAAAATAGATAAAAATAATATTCTTGCGGCGATAATGTACTTTTCAATCGGCTGCGCAAAAAAAATACTGCTTGCCGACCCGCTCATAGACTTTGCCGCAGCCTTTTACGGCGGAGACATGGAAATGAATTTTATAACCTCATGGACGGCGGTTTTGTCTTATACTTTCGCCTATTACTTCGACTTTTCGGGATATATAGACATGGCTCTCGGGCTGGGATTGTTTTTCAACATAAAGCTTCCGATAAACTTCAATTCTCCGTACAAAGCGCGCAATTTTGCCGATTTCTGGCGCAGGTGGAACATAACTATTTCCCGGTTTTTAAACGACAACATCTTTAAAAACATATTCAAATTCGGCGACGGAATGGCGAAACTTATTTTTGCCACTTTAATAACATTTATTGTTTCGGGAATATGGCACGGTGCCGGCTGGCACTACATTGCATGGGGAGTGGTAAACGGAATTTTTGTTTCGATTGCGAATGTCATGACGGTAAAGAGAAAAAAGCTTCCTTTCCCGCTCGCATGGGCGCTGACATTCTTTTTCTCGGTGCTTGTAAGAGTTTTATTCGACGCGACGGGGCTTTTTCAGGCAGCGGCGGTATACAAAACAATGTTTACCTTTAACGATGGGATTTTATACGGAATAAGGGCATTTGCCGCAGAAAATATCAAGGTATTATGCGTAATCGGAATTTCCGCTTTCATATGCTTTTTCTGCAAAAACACGCAGGAAATGCTCGCGGATTTTAAACCAAAACCGATACATGCGGTTTTTTGCGGAGTAATACTGGCAGTTTCGCTTTTCTATATAGGAAGCGTTTCACAGTTTTTATATTTTCAATTCTGATAAATTAAGAGGTTTTTCATATGAGTTTTAAAAAATGGCTAATCGTATTCTTTGCTTCACTTGCCGCGGTATGTCTTGTCATAATGGGATTTAATGCGGCAGTTGACCCGTTCGGAGTTTTCGGCGACAGAATTTTCAACGACTACTCCTACGACATGACAATGAATCCGAGAATATCGAAAATTGAATATTTAAAAAAGAATCATTCGCGGTACGATTCCTATATAATCGGCTGTTCAAAAACCAGCTCTTATTCGGTTGAAAAGCTTAACCGATACTACGGCGATGCACATTTTTACAGCATGCTCATGTATGGCGGAGACATGTACGACATAGAGAAAACGGCGGAGTATATAATAAAGGAGTACAAGCCGAAAAACATCATAATAAATCTCGGGCTTGAAGAAACAACAGAATATAACACCGAGCCCGACCCTATAAAGCAAAATCTTCATCCTTTGGTTGAGGGTAAGCCGGTTTTACCTTTTTATTTCAAATATGCCGCACTCAACCCACAATATTCAATTGACAAGCTTAAAAACATAAAATCGCGGGATTATCTTATGACCGGCGAAAATATTTTTATTCCGGAAACGGGCGTTTACAACAAGCAGCTCCGGGACATCATGCCTATCGGCAGTGAGGAAGAGTATAAAGCGGCGAATGAGCCCGAATTTGCAACAGGCGATTTTTCCGAGCAAATGCAGAGCCTTGACAAATGCGTTGACGGCGTAAAAAAGATTTCCGATTTATGCAAAGAGCAAAACATCGATTTCAAGCTTATTCTTTCTCCTATTTACGAGGATGAGTTAAGGCATTATCCCGCCGACAAGCTGGAGGAGTTTTGGACAAAGCTTGCGGACGTTACCGATTTTTACGATTTCTCGGGATATACCTCTCCGATTGCCGGAGACAGCCGATACTACTACGACACCTACCACTTCCGCAACTGCGTGGGAGATATGGCTCTTGCGTTTATGTTCGGGGACAAAAACGTATATCTGCCCGAGGGCTTCGGTCATTATACAACCTCTGAAAACGCAAAAAAACGCGCGAAAGAAATTTTTGTATATAAGAAATTTAATACAGAAGAAGCAAAACTGCCAGTCCTTTTGTATCACAATGTAACAGCCGCTCCGTCGAGCGATATGGATATTTCACCCAAAACCTTTGAGAAAAATATCCGGAATATTATCGACTCGGGATACACGCCGATTTCCGCCTCGGAGCTTGAAAATTATGTTTTATCGGGCAAACCGCTCCCCGAAAAGCCGATAATGATAACCTTTGACGACGGTTATTATTCTAATTACGAATACGCATTTCCGATATTAAAAAAGTACGGCTGCAAAGCGGTCATATTCCCGATAGGCGTTACTTTCGGGAAAGACAGCTATAACGGTATAAAAATTCTGAAACACTTCAACGCGGAAGAAGCGAAGGAAATGACAAACTCGGGTTTGGTTGAATTTGGCAGCCACACCTACGATATGCACCAATCGGAAAAAACAAATCAAAACCCGAGAATGGGCGCAAAAAAATATGACGGTGAAACAGACAAAGAGTTTGCCGCAAGCTTTAAGGCAGATTTTGCGGAATATGAAAAAAATGTTCCGATAACGCTTGTCTCGGCTTACTCCTACCCGTACGGTAATCATTGCACCGTCTCGGATGTCTGCATAAGAGAGCTGGGAATTAATATCACTTTTACCACCGAAGAGGGGGAAAATACAATCGTTAAAGGAATAGGGCAGACAATGTACAATTTGAAACGCTTCAGCCTGTCGGAGGACAATGCGGCAGAAAAACTCCGCAGTATATTGGGATAGCCAAAAGAAAGCAGCCCAACCATTGTACAAAATTCAAGATATATAAAATGTATCCGTGCTGAAAAAACACCCGGAACGCAAAAGGCATCTTGCCATTTTGCGTTCCGGGCATTTTTTGCAGCCTGTTCAATTTACAAACCCAATTGCGCCTTTATACCCGCAAGAGTATTTTCTATTGTTTGTGCGGCTTGCTCCGCCGATTCGCCTACCGTTCCCAGATAAACTTTAATTTTCGGCTCCGTGCCGGATGGGCGGACAATAAAATATGTTTTTCCGTCCGAAAGATTATATTTTAGAACATCAGACTTCGGTAAGCCCTCGAAAGAAGTATCCGCTCCTACGGATGTCTGCGTCAGATAATCCGCACTTGCCGCAATATCCATCCCATTCACTTTCTTGGGCGGATTTTTTCTCATATCCTGCAAAAGCTTTGCCATTTTCTCCATACCGTCCTTGCCCGGCATAGTAAACGAAACTGTCTTTTCGGTATAATATCCGTACTTTTTGTACAAGTCCTGCATTGCTTCATACAGTGATTTTCCCTTTAACTTATAGTATGCCGCCATTTCCGCAATCATCATTGTTGCGGAAACACCGTCCTTATCGCGCGCATGAGTTCCCACAAGGCAGCCGTAGCTCTCTTCAAAGCCGTACAGATAGGTATGCGCACCTGTTTTTTCAAACTCGGTCATTTTTTCACCGATATATTTAAAGCCTGTCAAAACATTCATCATTTCAACACCGTATGCTTTTGCTATCGCCGCGGAAAGCTCGGTAGTAACTATTGTTTTTATAACAACTCCGTTTGATGGAATTGTTCCTTTTTTGCTTCTCGAAGCAAGTATATATTCGATAAGGAGAGCACCGGTCTGATTTCCCGTCAGCACGTGATATTCGCCCTTTATATCGCGCACAACCACGCCTACACGGTCACAGTCGGGGTCGGTACCGATTATCAAATCGACATTTTCCTTTTTCGCCATGTCAATCGCTATCTTAAAGCCCTCTTTGTCCTCCGGATTGGGAGATTTTACGGTAGGGAAGTTACCGTCCTCTGTGTCCTGCTCTTTTACAACGATTACATTTTTAAAGCCTATACGCTTTAAAATCTCTTTTATCGGTCGGCTTCCGGTTCCGTGGAACGGAGTATAAATCAGCTTAAAGCTGTCTGCCACCTCATGAACACATTCGGGATTAAGCTGCTCGGTTTGAATTGTGTTAAGGAATTTTTCGTCCAAATCCTTTCCCACAATTTCCAAAAGACCTTTCTTTTCCGCTTCGTCAAGCGAAATAAGCTTTGCGCCCTCAAATATATCTGTTTTATCAATAGCATCGGTAACGGTTTTTGCCGCCTCGGGAGGCATTTGACCGCCGTCCGCGCCATACACCTTATATCCGTTATATTCCTTTGGGTTATGGCTTGCGGTTATCATAACACCCGCCGCACAGCCGAGTGTACGTATACCGAAAGAAACCTCGGGAACGGAGTGTACTCTCTCAAACAAATATGTCTTTATTTCGTTTGCACAAAGTACCCTTGCGGTTTCTTCGGCAAAAAGTCTTGAACAATTTCTTGTATCGTAACCTATAAGCACACCTGCTTTTTCTCCCGCAGCGCCCTTTACATATTCCGCAACACCCTGAGTTGCTCTGCGGACATTATACACATTCATTCGATTAAGTCCCACACCGAGAACTCCGCGCATGCCTGCCGTGCCAAATTCCAATTCACGGTAAAATCTGTCTTCCTTTTCCTTTTCCGAAAGACTCTCAAGCTCCGCTTTGTCCTTTGCTTCCACAGCAGAAGACTCCATCCATTTCTGATATTCTTTGTTGTAATCCATAACCTGTACATCCTTTCGTAAAATATAAGTTATTCTATTGATATTACAGCCGTATGAGGTCTGTGATCCGATACTGTCATATCGGGAATATCCGCTTTTATAATTTTAATATCGGAAGTAGCGAAAATATAATCTATTTTCCTGTCCGGTCTGTCGGACGGAAAGCTGAACAACGCACCATCGAAACAATCCGCAGCATCCTTCATTTTCTCCCGTATGGGATTCAAAACGGCATTATCGGGAGTAACATTAAAATCTCCCATAAGAATGCACTTCTCTGTCTCCATATTTTTTATAATCGTATCCACAGCATTTTTTTGTTCGTCCTCATTCAAGCCGAAATGAACAACCATAACCGTCAGCGAATTTTCAAGCTTTGCCTTTAATATACAGCGGGTTTCATAGCATGCACAGCCTGCTTTGGGATCGGGGTCGGGGATGACTATTGTTTCGGCGCTCTTTACGGCATACCTTGTTAAAAGCGCGTTCCCGTACGGATTTACTCCGTCAATGTCAATCGCTTTTGCGAAATAATGATTTTTAAGTCCGGTCAGTTCCGATAAAATGCCGGTCTGATTTTCATATTCGGTGCTAATGCCCTTTCCGCGGACTTCATTAAGTCCGACAATATCGGCGCCGCTGTTTTTTACAGCCTCAGCTATAGCATTAAAATTAATTTTATGTTCGATATAGTTTTCGCAATGCTGAATATT
>CAKSJU010000017.1 GCA_934463455.1 uncultured Clostridia bacterium
GAAAATCCCGTAAATTCAAGCCATGTAAGTCCTGCATCAATCTGCTCGGGTGTTGCATTTTTAGCAAACATCCAGAGGTTTCCGCCCATTTGCGAATATCTCCCTTTCGGTCCGGCAGGCATTCTTGTAACAAATATATCATTTTTATCCATACCGTACTTTGACGAAAGGCTGCTTGACGGAGGATTGGAGAACATCATTCCCCCCTGATATGTTCCGAAAAATTTCATATAATCTTCCTGTGCAATAACGCTTTCGTCCGAAAGAGCATTATATTTCCATTTTAAATCCTTGATATACTGCAGTGCGTCTCTTGCTTCCTGAGTGTCAAATGCCGACTCATATTTTCCGTCCGCGTTTTGCTTTACAAATTCAACTCCGTAGCTCCATGCAATATTTAAGAAGTGCCAGCCGCCGCAATTATTCGTCGTCGGGAACAAAAAGCCCGCTTTACCTGTTTTTTCTTTTATTATTCCCGCAAATTCGGCAAGCTCTTCATATGTATCCGGAACCTTTACGCTTCCGTCGGCATTTACAAGTCCCGCTTCTTTGAACAGTTTTTTATCTATATAAAGTCCCTGTGCATATGCCTCAATCGGCACACCGTAAATTTTTCCGTCACTATCCTTGACCAGATCCAAAAGCTTCGGGTTGACGCCGGTATCAAAGCCGTGTTTTTTCATTTGCTCGGTAATGTCTGCCGCATAACCCTGCTTCATAATATTTGTAATTTCGGTAAACCACGTTGAATACATGGTAGGAAGCTGATCCGCCGACGCCTTCATGGTAAATGTCTTGGTGTCAAATTTATATGTATCGGGGATAATATTTATATTCTCATTTTCCTGCATAAATTTATCCTTTAGCTTAGTCTGTGACTCCAAAGCGTCTTTGTTGGTTTCGTCCGGCCAGTTTCCTACCTTTACGTTGATTTTCCCGTCAACATTTTGATTGTTTCCGCAGCCTGCAAGCGATGAGACTGCCGCCGCTGCCAAAAGCAGCGCAATACCTTTTTTTAATTTCATAACAACTTCTCCTTCTTTATTATATAATTGATTTTACAATTAGCTATAGGTTTTGGATATTAAAAAAATCCATTTCCATTTTTATTGTAGCACACTTTTTATATTTAGTCAATATTAGCTTGCATTTTTCGGTAAAATACACAATAAAATTAACGATTTTTATTTTCACCGAAACCTATATTTTTATTATTCATAGATTACTATTGTATTCAATTGCAATGCTTCCGTAAAAAGATATGTATAAGCCTTGATATTTGACGAATACAAATATTCGTTAATGCTTTCCTTATCTATAACCTCAAGCTTATTTCTTGCCGAGTTATATTTCAGCACCGCTTTATTACCTATATTTACAATAACTTTACCGTGCTTCGGGACGGTGCGTTCCGAAGAAGCTTTTAATCCCATTGAAATTGACGGGTCAATATTATAAAAGCTTATATATCCGTCATTATAATCGGTAATAACGCCCAGCATAACCGTATCGGTTGCCGCTCCTCTTGTTCCCATAAAGGTTCCGTCCGATTGAATAACTCCGTGCGGTCTTATCATATCTTTTGTACCCGAATTTATTTTTCTTTCAAGGAAGCTTGTGCTGTAGTATCTTCTGATTTTGCTCACGCTTCCTCCGGAGGTTTTTATTCTGATTACATCTCCCGGTTTCAAAGAATATTGTGAATCGTTTATGCTTATATTTTCTATGTTAAATTGTATATGCGCTCCGGCATCAACCGGGTTTGCAACATCCTCAAAGGTCGTCAATGCGCTTGAAATTTTATATTCGGTTGTATTGGCGTTGCCTCGATTATATCCGACTATTTTTGTGCAAGGCATATCCTCCTCGTCAAGCGTCCTGTTAATCTCCTTAATTACGATGTTTTCCTCCCATTTTTCCGACTCGCCCTCTTTTGTCACAAGTACCTTTGCGATTGCACCGTTATCATAATCAATATCATACGCACCGAAGGTATATGTCTGGTGCTCCGCAAATCTTCCTATACCGGTTTGAATGCTGTAGAGCTTTTCATTTGAGCGTGCCCCCGAATAACCGATATTCGTATCGAGAGGATCGGGTACCGAGAAAATCAAGGTATTATTATCAACCCGAAGAGAGGTGTCAAAATTATTGTAATCGAATATTGACCCCGCAAGACAAACAAACTGCCTCGGATTCCAAAAGAATTGATAATCCGCATATTTGCCGTCAAGAGAAAGAGTTTCGTCCGATTTTTCATTTCCGGATACATTAACCTGTGCAGTATCTATATCGGATATTCGGTCTCCTCTCATTTTATATCTTATCAGCTGCGGCTCTACTCCAAGCTCATCCTCCTCGGTATTTCCGGCTATCACCTTAAACAGCTTTACGGTATCCGCTTTTTTCATTGTAATACCGTCGGTTTTCACTTTATCTCTGAGCAAAAATTTTTCGGCTTTTCCCTCGGTTGTAAAAATCTTAATGGTACACTCCTCGGTTGTTTCATCCTCAAAAAGATTCATCAAATATCCGTATTTCCACTCTCCCGCAGCAAGCTTATCAGTCTCTAAATACGCTATCTTCCCGCGGTAATCAAAATAAGCCTTTACATTCATTTTGACAGCAGGAGAAATATCCGTGTTTTTTTCAAAGTCGCTGCCGAGACGGTATTCATTTTCATTTATCCGAATACATTCTTCTCCCGATGAATTTGTGTATATTGAATTAATTTGTCCGCTTACCGCGCTTGTTTCCACATTTACATAAATAATTTCGGAATCGGCGCTTGCTCCTATCGATACGATATTATTTTCTTTTATATCCGAAAGCTTTACTTCCGCGCCGGTTACACTTCTTATAAAGACATGCGAGTAATCATCAAGCGCTATTGTTGTATAATCGTACAAATACTCATCCAATGTACTTTTTACGGGGTCATCCTTATCATAATCCGGATTTAATGTTTTCTGCGGTTTCATTATCAGTTTTTTATCCGAAACCGATTTAATAACATAAGTCTTGTAGCTGTATATCTTTACAACGGAGTATTCCGAATCTCCGGAGTATCTCAAAAGCTCAACCGAGCCGTCTTTGATATTGCTTATTATATCCTCCGAATAAGATGCTATCGTTGTTCCGTTATAAATTACGACAGGATTTTTTACCAGCGACGCCTTTTTGTTTTTCTCGCTGTCTTTTAATGTATAGTTTATTTTGTTATCGGTAAAGCTGTTTATATTTTCTGCCGAAATTACCAGCTCTTCGGTATTATCATTGACAAATGCGACAATTTCATTATCCGAGCCGGTTTTTTTATAATATATATCAGCCTTATAGCCTATATAATCCGAAATATATTTATTTTCCTCGCTGAGAAGAAATTTTTCTCCGTTTACCGATATAAAATCTTCTCCCATTCCGGAGGCATTCCCGTTCAAATATGTAAGATAATTTCCGTCGATTACCCCGTTTGTCTTTTTAATCTTAAATCTTTTTTCAAGATAATCCAAATCATTGTTTACTTCATATTGACCCGCCTGTGAAAAAGATGTTTCCAAAACATTTTTTTCGAGTGCATTATAAAACAGATTTACCGCTGTTCCGATCGTTGCCGCTTCATCCAAAGAGCCTGCATATTCGGTCAGCTTAAGCTCGGAAGCAACAGATAAATAACCGTTTTGTTCATCCTCCGCAAACGCCTGCGGTGTGTAGCCGAGAGCAGCAATTACACACTGCAGCATTTCACGATTGGTAATATAATTCTCCGGTTTATATTTTCCGTCGTCATATCCTCTTAAAAATCCCGTCTCGGTCAGAATATTGATATAAGAAAGATATCCGTTGTCAAGCGACACATCATAATAATAGCTTTTTCCCGGTTTTTCAGCCGCGTCTGTACTTTGGTTGACAAAAGAAGCAAAAACTTTCGCAAAACAATCCCTTTTTATTTTCGTATCCGAGGTTGTGCCCTCGTCTGCCGGAAAAGCACCCAATTTTATAAGCAGTGATATTTGTTCCGAAAAATCCGCTTCGGATTTTGCATACGCACCGGCGTTAATCATTCCGATGAGAATTACTATTATCATCCCCAATGAAATTAATTTATTTTTCATTATTGCAGTCTCCTTTCTTACATCAGTTCAAGTACACGCTGTACTATTACCGCCGTTTCGGCTCTTGTTGCATTTGATTTCGGTCTGAAAGCTCCGTTTCCGTCACCGGATATTATTTTCAGAGCGTTCATTATTCCAACCCCCTCGGACGCATACTTCGAAATTTCATTTTCGTCCGAGAAAACACCCGAAGAAGGTTTAATATCGCTTATTATATTTTTATTTATCAAAACTCTCAACAAAATAGCCGCAATATCCTGACGCTTTATATCCTCATCCGGATGAAAATTTCCGTTTTCATCACCCGAAATCACATTTGCCGCCTGCGATTTCATTATATATTCATACGACCATCTGTCCGGCAAAACATCATTAAAATTAATTGTATTTCCGGCATTGTTAAAATCAAATGCCTTGCACAATATGACAGCAAATTCTTCTCTTGTAATATTATCGCCCGGTGCAAACATTCCCGGCTCTCTGCCTGAAATTATACCTTTTTTAAATAAATTTACAATACTTTCCTCTGCCCATTTGCAGTTTTCCAAATCACCGAATACTGCTTCTTCGGCAGGCTTTTTTACATCGTCCGACGGAATAGTCGAAGGAGTAATAACCCCGCCGGAGTTATTTTTCCTGCCGCCGGACGAGCCGCCCGAAGTCCCTCCCGACGAGCCTCCTCCGGTGGTACCGCCGCCGCTTTGCGAGCCGCTGTTTTTTATTATTTCGTTAAGTGCCGAAATTGCCGCTTCCAGGGTAGGCTGTTCCGCCAAAGCCACATACCTGCTTCCGATAAGATTTTTGTCCCCCGCAGAATAACTTGCAACATCCAAGCCCAGTGCCGAAAGTTCTGCCGAAAAATCATTTATAACAGTGCTGATATGTCCGTAGCCCATCAGCTTATTATGATTCAAGGCATTCAGAATTATATGCTTTTCCATATTATTCTTTATTTCCGATAAATTTTTGTACCCGGGATTTATTATTTTGCCGATACAATTTACCTTGCCCTCATCACTTAAATTCTCGTTGTAATAATTAAGATATTTTGCATCCGGGTTTATATAATCCATATACAAAAATTCGTTATCTTGCAAAAGTCCGCTTGTTCCTTCGCAAAATGCGGCCGTAACACACGCGTTTTCAAAAAGCTTTGCGATATTATCACGCGATGCGTTGGTATCTTTCACCTGTTCCATAACCAATGCGCCTATTTTTTCCTTATCCTGCACTGCATTGTAGAGCAAAAAATCCTGCAAATTGAAATATTTTTGAATACGCTCGGCAAGATTTTGCGGAACGCTTACGTTCTTCGCTGCATTAATTTCCGACAAAAATGCGTCCTTTTCGCTTTTTGTATAATACTCGTACTCTCCCTCGATTTTTTCACCTGTTTGAGATATAAACAGATATTTGTATAAATGATTTTCCGTATTTAACGATTGCATTTTAACCTTTACAGAATCATTATTTTTATTAAAATCAAATACCAATGTCTGATAAATTACATCTTTTGCGCTTGAATCCGCTTTCAAATCATCGGCGCTTTTTCCCGGCTTGAATAAATAAAATGCAAGCTGTTTATCCGTAAACGACTCATTATTTATTTTCAGCGTAACAATATCAGTGTCACTGTCAGAGGAAAAGGTTACCCCTTGTGCCGCATATACCGATGTTGTAAAAAGTGTGCCGACAGCAACTACAACGCTCAAAAATTTCTTCATTATGTTCATCCTTTCTGTCATTTTACTTTTGCCGCAGCAGTCAGAAAAGCAACCGCTTCAGCCCGTGTCAGCGGTGATTTCGGATTAAGCTTTCCGCTGCCGTCTCCCCTGACAATACCGAGACCGTATAAATTCATAACATTTTTAAGTGCCCATTCGCTTACATCGCCGCTATCGGAAAATCCTGCAATAGCCTTTATATGTTCCGATTTATCTCCGTTTTTGCTTAAATAAGCATCGATTACCGAGCATACCTCTTCACGTTCTATCGGTTTATCGGGATACAAATATGCCTGGGCTATATTTTCGCTGATAATTCCCGCTTGCTTTGCGCTGTATGCGCTCATTGCATACCACTGTGTCCGGTCTACATCAAAATAGGATTTCGGAGCTTTTATTTCTTCATCCTCAACCGAGAACATCGAAACATTTTGTTCCGACTCGTTTATTCCCGCAAAATTGGTAAACATTGTAATAAATTCGGCTCTTGTCATCTGTCTGTCGGGGTCAAACTTATTATCTCCGACTCCGCTCACATACCCTTTTTGAGCAAAATCCGTTATCATTTGCTCTCCCCAGTGTCCGGCAATGTCCGAAAAGGTCTCCTTGTCGTTTTCGGAGGTCTGTTTCATTCCTGTTGGAATAGGGCAGGTTTTAAGCATATCGTCTGTTTTTTCTTTCGACGTGAGTACATATGTCGGATAAAGACTCGGAGCTTTATCTGCCGCCGTACCGGGGACATACTCGATAAGTCTTTCTCTCGCCGTAAAGTCTGCGTCGTTCACCGCAATATTATATCCAAACTCCGAGCCCTCTTTAAGCTTAAGTGGCGTAAGCGCCGACTGCGGAAGCTTTATCAGATATCTCGAAAGCTTTGTCGTATTGTCACGTATCATTTTGCTGTAATCACTCGGCTCGTCTCCGGCGGTATGCCCTGCCGCATACCACGAATAGGCTACATTTCCCTGCGTATCGGTATATGCAAAGCCGTATTCGTAATCCTCCGTCTGATATTTTGTATCATCTTTACTGTTCGACGGGTCTATCGATACCTGCACACAATCTCCGTCCCAGATAAGAGCACCGCTTTTTCCGTTCATATGTGCATTATCGAATACATCAACCAAAAGATACAAATATTTTTCATCCCATTTTGTCAGAACTCTCGCCGCAACATCCGATTGCTGCCAGTCTTCATAGCTTGTAACATCCTTCGGCAATCCGAGATATATCGGATATGAATCGCTCCAATCGGAAATATTTCCGTCAAAATTCGAAACCGAATATTCGCTCTCCGCTTTCACAATCTGCGTAAACGTAAGAGGAAGCTTATTTTTGAAAATAACCTTTCCGGTCATATTTTCCACCGACACGTCAAATGCGTAAAAGTGAAATTCCGATGCTGTCTTTTTGTTGACGCCGAAGCTTACCTTTTTACTTCCGTTTCCGTCAAGCGTAATCTTCTGCGTTTTTGACGAAAGCTCCCAGCCCTCGGGGGCTTCGATATTTACCTTCAGGCTGAGGGTCTCATTTGTAAGATTTTTCAAATCCACGGCAACGGAATTTATTCCGTCAAAATTCGTTTCCACCAAGCTCATCTGAGCTCTTATACTTTCCTTGACTTTAATCGGTGCTTTTGATTCTTTTAAAATATTGCCGTCCGAATTAAATCTGATTTTATAATCGCCCTCTTCAACGGCTTCAACAATTGTATTAATCTCTATCTTATCATTTGCTCCGGCTTCAACGGTTATTTTTTCGCTGCTGCCGATTACTTTTCCGGACGGCGACACTATTTCTATCGCACCCGTTATCGTTTTCGGCGAATAATTGTAAAATGAAATATTGAATACTTTAGGTATATTCGTTTCAATTTCCGCTTCACTTGAGGGAATTTGGAGCAAAATATCATTATATTCCTTTGTTTCCGCGTCTGCCGCTTCAACAGCCCAATCGGCAATATATCCGGCAGTTTCATCCCACGCTTTTAATATACCGCTCTTCATACGGCTTTTATCCTTTGAAGAATACACCTGCTTAACATCGTCTTCAAGCTCTTCTGCAAACTTCAAAACCGCCTCCGAATAAGAAAGCGTTCCGTCATCGGCTTTTTTAACCAATTCCGTCCTTGCATTTTTAACCTTTTGTTCATTTACCGGAATATAACCTGTCTCCGAATTTATCGAGGCAAGATACATATTCATTATCGGTCTGCCGCTTAAGTAAATCATAAATAAAACAGAAGTAAGGTTTTTTATATCGCTGCCCAATTCTCCCGCTTTATACATTTCAATTGCTTCGGTGCCGATATTCATATGATTTTTAAGATAATCTGCCGCTTCCTCCGCGGAAGGCATTTTTTCAAGCTTTAAGCTTTCGTTTTCCTCTTCAAGCATATTTACGATTTTTTTGTATCCGTCATATGCTTCCAAATCCGAAAGCTGTTTTTTCGAATTATCAATACTGCTTTTTATATTAAATTGAAAATTTTCGGCTATCAAATCGGTTGAAAGACCTTCTATGTAAACAGGTGATTCTCCCAGCTCGATTATATTTCCTTTTTTAATGAAATTTCCGTATATGTCATAAGCTTCGACAGGTGTTCCGAAATCGAAGCTGTCCGCAGCATTTTGCGCACCCGCTTTGTTCCATGCGACAACCTCAAGCTTTTGGTCTTTTAAATACATATGTGCCGTCATGCTGTTTTCAAGCTTCATTTCGCCGAGATAAATCCCTCCCGCCGTCCTTTGGTTAAATTCCTTAACGGAGGTCACCGCAGGCTTGGGAGTACCGTCATATCTGACCATACCGAAATTGTCCTCATTATATGTTTTGTTTGTTCCCGGGTCATTCATTCTGTACATTTGAGATACCTTAACACCGTTTTTCTCAAGAAGAACATATCCTTTTACAAATTCAATTGCCTGCTGTTCCTCGCTGATACCGGTACCGCCTATATGAGTCGGCCAGCCCATTTCGGTGACAATTCCCTCTTTCCAGCCTCCTTCGGTCAAAATCTGGTCATGAATCCCGCTTATCAGATTTTGAAGCGCATTATCCGCCTTTGACGGATATACATAAGGATGATAGCTGATACAATCGAAAGAAGAAAATGCGTTTCTTTCATACATTTTTTTCGTCCACGAAGACGAAGCTCCCGCCATAACTCCGACCGTCACAATTGCATCCGGGCGGACTTTTTTTATTTCTCTTGCCGTCACCTCGCAAAGATATGTGTAATCGTCTGCGTTCGGGTCGGGCTTCCAGAATGCGATGTTCGGCTCGTTGTAAAGCTCAAAATATTTAATGTCCGGATTTTCCGCAGCCGCCTTTGCCGCATATTTGGCATACGCGTCAAAATTAGCTTTTGTATTCGGTCCGTACTGCTTTCCGGGCCACTCGGTCATTCCGTTGTACATCGGGTTGTTATAGCAGACAAGATATACAATTTTATTGCCCTCTTTTTTAAACGGAGCAAATTCGCTCTTCCATTCGGAAAAGTCATAAACGCCCTGTTTTTTCTCAATCTGCTGCCATTCCCAACCCGCTCTCGGACTTTGCCAGCCGGCTAAATTCCAATAATAAATATCCGAAATTCCGCACAAGCCTCTGCCCGAAAACCAATCCATAAATTGGCTTTTATACGGAACGATTATGCTCACATTGTATTCTGCCGAAAATACGCTTTTTCCGCCCGACTTAACAATCAGCCTGAGGTTTTGAGGACCTTGCTTTGCATTTTTGATTTTCACATTTTTGGTTATTGTCGTATTTGCTTCAACCGACATACTGTCCGCGGCAATTTGATTTTCGTCCGAAAGCAGAGTTATGCCGTAAGCTTTCGATTCGCTCCCCGCGTTTGTCACGGTAACATTAATGCTGAAATCCTTGCTTTCGATAATGTTATGCCCGTTCAATTCGGGAATTGCCGCCGATATTTTTTCCTCGGCAGCAGTCTGTTCGATATCCTTAAGTCCGACAGGCTTTGCAGCCTGTATCGGCATTGCCGCCGCGAAAATTGATAATGCCAGCGCAAATGCTATTGTTTTTTTCATTTCTGTCTCCTTTCATGCCTACCGTTAAACTATTAACTTAATACTCATAGCTTTTATGGTTTTTCCGCCCTGCTTCAAGTACGCATATCCGTATCCTCCGGACAATACATCTGTGCCCGGCACGGTAACTTTAACCGGAGCCTGAACACTTTGACCCGCTGCAACGCTCACCGCTGCGGACGCAAGTACATTATTATCTTTGTCGCATACCGTCAATTCCGCTCCGTCCAAAGCTTTATCATCATAGTTGTACACAGAGAATTTAACCTCTCCTTCTGTTCCCGCCGAAAGCTTTACTTCCTCGCTCGGTGCAAACATCACTATGTCATCATGTGTCAGCTCTTCTGCCGCACACATAATTTCCGCCATGTAAATCAGCTTTTCGCAGAGCAACAGCCTGCTTTTAACAAATCCTGCTTTTATCGGACTATCTTCCGAAAGCCCGGCAGCTTTTTTTGCATCGGATAGATGATTTTGCGCAAGCTTCAGAATTGAATTTGTATACGGCAGATACCCTCCGATTTCGAAATTTTCTTTTTGACTTACCGCCGCGTCAATCGCATCAAAGCTTATACTAATCTCCGGCACGCTTGTTTTCTCCGAACTGCACATCAGGCAATCAGCCGCAAAAATCCCCGTTTCGTATACCACATCCAAAAGCGCCGCAAAAACAGTCTCCGATATTTCATTATTTTTATATTCGTCCGCAAAGGTTTGCGCAAGGGCAAAATGACTGTCTGCAATCGCCTTTATATCGCTTTCGGATTTGCCGTCCGATGCGGCGATTTGGTTGTATATCGCATTGAAATATTCTGCTTTTTCGCTCATTCCTATTGCAGCAAGCCTTCTCTCCGCCACGTTTTTGTACGATTCGGCAGCTGCCCTTATAAACCATTTATCACTTAAATTTTTAACGTATACTATATTATTTCCGAGCGTAACCGTCTCGGTATTATCCGATACAAAATTCCCGTACATATCAAATACCGTCACTCTTTCACCGTCAAGCTTAACGCTTCCGTTTACACTCTCTGCACCTCTCGGGAAATCTTTCCAGAGTACCATTATCGGAGCGCCGCCTTTATTGTACACATATCCGTGGCTTACATCATCGTTTTCTCCGAAGGTTATCTCTCCGCAGAAAACCGCTCCGGCAAGCATATTTCTTTCAATTGCATTTGCAAGATATGCCGGCTTCGGCACACCGTCTTTTGTCACTATTCCGAAATTATGCTCGCTTTCGTTTTTATCCCGTCCGGAATTGACAAAATTATATCCCATAATTCTGTTTATTCCCTCCGACTCGGCTACGACAAATTGTTTTGTCGTCTCCAAAGCCTGCGTTTCCTCGGTGCAGCCGTGAGTCAGCTCCTCGTTGTAAGACGGCCAGCCCACCTCCGATATTATTCTTTCTTTGAGTCCGCCGTATTTCAAAAGCTCATTGCCGAAGCCGTCAAGCTTTGTTATATATGCAGAATCCACGCGGTTTTTATACCAGTATATATACGGATGGAAGCTGAAAGTGTCCATATACGGATAAGCATTTTTCGAAAGCATAAGCGACAGCCATCTTTCGCCGCCGTCGGCAAGCACGCCTCCGCACACTCTTGCGTCCGCTCTTGCCTTTCTGACCTCCCTGTCGGTTACCTGCAAAAGATAGGTATAGTCTCTGTGGTTTTCCGACGGCTGCCAAAATCCTATATTAGGCTCGTTATATACTTCAAAATATTTAATCTGCGGATACCTTGCCGCAACAGCCGCCAGACATTTTGCAAAAGCGTCAATCGCTTCCTTGTTTGCAGGTCCCGTCTTGATTGTATCGGAATACAAGCTGTTTCCGTATGCCATTAAAAATACAAGCTCTACATCATCAGCTGTAAATTGTTCAATACGTTTATCCAAATTCGTAAAGTCATATACACCTTTTTCTTTTTCTATTGTGTGCCACTCATCGCCGATTCTCATGATACGTACTCCCGATTTCATTGCATAGTCGTATGACCATTCACCGGAAAGTGCGTCGCAGTAACCCTTTGTTGAATAAAAGTCCATAAACTGACGTTTATATTCCGGCATATAACATACGGTTTTTCTGTCACTCGCAATTTCTCTTCCGTCAAGACTTACGGTAAGCTCCATATCGTAAATACCGTTTTCAAGTCCTTCGGCGGACATATAATATATATTGCCGTCAAAGCTTCCTTCGGGTTTTGAATATTTTATCACTTCCGCGGTATCATATCCCGCTTTAATCAGCTCGTCTGCCGAATACTGCGATACAATCGCGTTACGCACCGAAGCTCCGATGCTTCCCAGACTCATAACATTATTAAGGAAAAAGTCCGATTTAAGATAGAATATCGGTCTTATGCCGAATTTGCTGTTCGCAGCATAATTCGGATATAAAGTCCCCAAGCCCCAATCATTGTTATATGAAAGCATTTTTTCTCCGTCTTCGAGATTTGCATGGCCCGTTCTGGTCCAGAAAAATTGTGTACCGCTGTCGCGCCAGCCGAATTTTGAATTATATTTTTCAAGCTCGGTTACCGACGGTATTGCAATTCCCGCGCGGTATACTCTCTCGACATCGCCGCCGAACATTTTCGGCTCCTGCTTCCAATAAGCGTCGGTGTTAATTCCTTTCAGTATCTCATTCGGCAGAGCATTAAATCCGTCCGCCCCCGAAAGATAGCCGCCCGATGTATAGTCGGCTTTTCCCTCGACAAATTCCGATTGTCCGTCTGTTATAACTTCAACGCTTTTTTTATTGTTAAGCCAACAGAATATGTCCGCCGGAATTTGCCCGCTCTTTGCGATTTCTCTTTCGCCTATTGCCTTTTTGCTCATTACAAGCCAATGCGATTCACTGTCGTTTGTTACATCGAGCAAAATAAATTCCCGACCGCCGATTTCGAAGATATTTTCCTTTGGCGTGGCTTCTTTTGCGTCCGCTCCGATTGCCGCACTTTTTATGAGTGCCGTACCCTCGGCATTCATAACCGCTCCGCCGTTGGCAGGTCCCTGACATTTTCCCGTCCAGCGGTCATTAAGCTTTATCGGCAGGCTTTCTCTTTCGCCGTCAACACATTTTATATATTTGCCGCCGAAGCCTTGCAAAGGTACAAACATGTTACCGTCTGCGCCTTCAATTTCGGAATATTCTCCGCCCGCGCTGTCCGACACATACCATTTTGTATGCTCTGAGCTGTCGGCTTTCAGCGGTGTTCCGGTATCGTATACTCCGCTTATATTTATATTTTTGTTTTTACTCTCATCGTTTAAAACAAAAGTCTGTTCACTCACCACATCGCCGTCTGCCTTAAGCGAAAACGTATAGGTATGCTTTTCGTCGGATTTGACATCAAATTCCACCGGAATGGTTCCGAAAGTCGAATCGGTCACGCTTTCAAGCTTAACCGTCACAAAGCCCAAATCCGTGATTATTTTCTTTTCTTCCTCCGTATATGCCGTAAGCTCATTTTCGCTGTAGTTGTTTATGATAATATTTCTGACATTTCTGCCGATATTCTCAATATCAATCCTCTCTTTTACAAAAAAGCTTCGGTCAAGGCGGAAAATCGGTCTTATTCCAAGCTCAGTATCCGCCGATGAATATGAATAGAAATATCCGTTATGCTCCGAGGCGGGACTTGAAGCCAAGACGCGGTTTCCGTCTCCGCCCTCTTTCATAGCATACGGAGTTCTGGTCCACCAACCGTTTTCTTTATATATTGTAAGCTTATCGGAGTATTTCTCAATCTCGCTGACTGACGGCAAGGATATACCTCCGATAATCGTATTTTCGACTGTATTCTTTCCGTTATGGTTAAAGTACGCATACGGCTCGATTTTCCATACGGCATTGTTCACAATATGCCGATGAACAGCCTGTGGAAGATATGCCGCATTTTCAAATTCCGTTCCGTTGAGCCATGACATTATCGCATCGGGCGATTGTCCTCCCTGCTCCGAATAAACTCTCTTTGTAACCGACTCGTCGGCTATGACAAGATATTCACCCGTATCGTAGCTGTCAAGGAGAATAAAGTTTTGTCCGTCAATCGAAAATGTATCGTCTTTATCCGCACTCAAACGTCCTGCAATCGACGCGCCCGATCTTCTGCTCCACCGCTTACCAATCTGTTTTGGCAGCGATTCCGCCGTTTTTCCGTTTTCATCTGTTGCTTTAACCTTTATCCATTTTTCGGAATATTCACTCTCTATTTCCAGTTTGTCATTTGTATTCCCTGCAAGAAGTGAATATTCTCCGTTTTCACTGTCCGAAATATACCATTCATAAGTATATTCCGCATATGTATTTCCCGCAATTACCGCTTCAACGGTCTGTTTTGTTTCATATATTCCGCGAAGCTCCGCCGAAAATTCTCCGTAAATAATTTTTTCGGCAGCCGGGGTCTGATTGTTGTCCCAGACAAATATACAAAGCTTATCCCCGTCCGCACAGTTGTTATTTACAATATGAATTTCAGCTTTTCCCGACGCACCTCGCTTTACCGATAGTTTGCTTTTTCCGACAGCCTTCAGCGACTTATCCTCCGAATATACCGCCGCAAATACCGCTCCCGCAAAATTTGCTTTTTCCCCGTTTGTACAGGTTGCTTTAACATAAAAATCTTTGCATATATTGCTTACGGGATTTGATTTTGAGTCGGTAAGCTTTATGCTGTCTATTTTTAGATTTTCACAGTATCCGAATACATTCGAAAGCTCCTCCTCCGAATATATTCCCTTAAGCTCATTCTTCGAATAAGCTTTTTTTATGTCCTTTATAACCTCACTTCCAAGATTTGCGACAGGAATTTTTGCGTCTTTGAAGAAAGACTTATCCAAATAAAACATCGGCCTTATGCCAAGTTTTGCGTCATACCCTGCTTCAAAGGTTTTTCCTACATCTTCCGCTGTCGCCTTTGTACAGAAGGCTCCGCCCGACCCTGTCGAAGAGGGAGTTCTTAGCCAATAACCGTTTTCATCATACAAGCCTACCCTCTGCGAATATTTTTTTAATTCCGTTACCGCCGGAAGTACAATACCCGCTTTCATTATTCTTTCTCCCTCTGCACGGGCTACATAACGTTCTTCTATCTTCCAAATGTGATTAAAATTTATATTTTCATATACTACCTCCGACAGCTGAGTGTACGAAGCATTATTTTTGTACCCCGTATCGGTATAATCGGCAGTGGAGTCCGTCGGCGGCGGTGTTGTCCATTTGCTTGCCGCCGCGGTTTCCACCGATTTTTTATTATTCAGAAATGCTGCCATATCGTTGAATAAATTGCTTTTCCTGGCTGAATACGCCCTTGTTCCTACCGTCTTATCGGTCATTACAAGAAACTTGGAGCTGTCATTTTCGGTCACGTCAAGCATGATATAACGCATACCGTCCACCGTAAACAAATACCGGTCGGGAGTATTTTTATTAACCGTATCAAATTTAGTTGAATCATTATCAATCTCTGACGCTTTTCCCCAATGCTCCCCTATTTTTTCCGGTATGCTTTCATACTGTTTATCTCCGGCAATAACGACAAATTTAAGCCATTTGTCCTCATACTCCGCCGAAACGTAAAATTCTTTTGAATTTATGCCCGTATCGGTGTATACACCGTCCTCGCTGTCCGAAAAAAGCCACGAAAATGTCACCTCTTCCGCTCCGCCGTACTCATATTGCCCGACAAGCGTCTGAAACGCTTCATTAATTCCCGCAATTTCCACAAATGCCGCGTCATTATCATTTTCCGCTCTTACAAACGGAACCGACGAAAAAAGCATGCTTGCAGCCAAAACAAATGACGCTGTCCTTTTTTTGAAATTCATTTGCAGTTAACATCCTTTCTGAATAATAGTTCTGTATTATTTGCTTATACGCACAGCCTTATAAATCGGCGCAGGATTTTGAACAGAATCTATAATTACCGCCATAGCGGAGGAATAGCCGTCTCCGCCCTCCAGTTCAATATCCGCATTGTTAGGTCCCTCGCTGCACGGAATAACTTTAATATTCACCCCGCAAAGAAGACCGTTTTCATCATATGCCGCAACCAAAACCGTAATGTCCTTGCCGGCATTTAATCGGCTGTTAAGACAAATATGTGCAGCATCGCCCGATATAGTGAAGCTTTCGATTGAAAAATCGATATATCCCAGTGCTGTCAGTTCCTCCTGCGTATAAATATTCAATAGTTGGTCTTTGGTATATTGGCTCCACATGGTTTCCAAAACCGCACTGCCGGCATCGGATACTTTATTTTTTATAAAGAAATCCTTGTCAAGATAAAACATCAGCCTGAGTCCCGCAGTATTTTCGTTTGCTGCTTTGGACTCCGTCTTGCCGAGTGCTGCCGAGTTCGCAAAAAGAGTGCTTGTTCGGCTTGCCTTTGACGGAGTTCTGAGCCAAAAATCTCCGCTGTCCTTCCAGCCTATTTTATCGGAATATTTTTTAATATCGCTGACTGCCGGTATTGCAATTCCTCCGCAATATACTCTCTCCTTAAGCTGACCGCTCGCCATCGCTTCGGTTTTCCAAACGCGGTTTTTATCTATTGAATCAAATACAGCCTGCGGCAATTGTTTAAATTGCTCATTGCCGATATATCCGTTTTGGGAATAATTTTCCTCGGTTGACGACGGCGTATCGGTATTGTAATAAAATTGAACTGTATCGAGATTGTTGAGAAATCCTATCATATTCCCGAATGATTGAGAGCTTTTTTCGGAAAATACCCGCTCTCCGACGCTGTCCTTTGTCATAACCAAAAACCTTGCGTCCTCATCCTCTGTAGTATCGAGCAGGATAAATTTTTCACCGTCCAAAGAAAACAAGTTTTTTGCAGGTGTTTCGGACAGAATGTCCGGAATAATTTCATCACTGCATCTTATATCCCATTTTGCTTCTATTTTTCTCGGCTCTGTTTCGACAAAATTATTTTGTTCATCGGTAACAACAGCTTTTATCCATTTACCGGAGTCTGCCGATTTCACCTTATAGCTTAAATTTTCCTCTCCCGCAATTTGAGCATACGCCCCGTCCTTTGCCGAAGAAGAATACCATGCAATGCTTTGGGGATTTTCAACATTATGAATAATTTTTATATCATTGTGCGATTCGTAAATTCCCGAAAGCCTTGCTTCACTTCCTCCCTCGGCAAAAACGCCGAGGGGGATAGTGAGCATAGATGTAATTACCGCCGTAATCAATATTTTTTTCATAGTTATCCCTAATCCTTTTTATTAATTTGCTTTATAGAGCGGATACATATCCTCAAGTCCGCCGTCCCAGACAAATACCTTTGCGTAGTTTCCGCTTCCCGCCTTAATGCCGTCAAGCGTTATTTCCGTAGTATAGATATTGTTTTCGTCCAATACGGATTCCTCTGTAACGGCTTTAACTCCGAGAAGTCTTCCCGATTCATCATAAACAGCCGCTATAAATGTCCATTCAACTCCGTCTCCCGGAATATTGGTTGTAATAACAGCAGTTACGCTGCCTCCCTCTTTGAGATTTGTATATTTCGCTTTAACATAATCCTCTTCTATCGGAGTCGGCTCCTTATAGATATTGTCTATTTCCTCTTTGGTGTACAAACCGCTATTTAACATATCCTCTTTCAGAACATCGTTTCTTATAATCGCAGCCGTTTCCTCACCGATATTTTCAACTCTTACGCTTGTGAAGAAATCTTTATCGAGGTAGAAAATCGGACGTATCCAGTTTTCGCTTGAGGTCAGCATTGCATAGGTAAAGCCCGCTGTTTCTTCCGCCGTACCGCTCGAAAGAACGGTTTCTCCGCTTCCGCCCTTCTGCGCATTCGGAGTTCTCAGCCATACATTCTTCGCTCCTGCGTCATATGAGCCTATCTTTTCCGCATAACGTTCAAGCTCTTTGTATGACGGAATTGCAATTCCGCCCTCATATACTCTCTCGTATTGCTCTAACCACATTTTTCTTTCAACCTTCCAGTTGTTTTTCATGTTTATGTGGTTAACAAGCACTTTCGGAAGAGCGTCAGCCGAGCTTAAAAATCCTGTTCCCTTGTAGCCGGTTGTTACGGTTGTTTCTGCGCCCTCGACATACTCCGATACCACGTCAAGGTCATTAAGCCAGCCGATTAGGTCTTCAAAGGTCTGACCTCCGTCCGGAACTTTCTTAAATGCGCGCTGTGCGGCAACATCCTTTGCAAGCACGAGATAATGCGATTCATCACTCTCGGTTTTATCGAGCAGAATATATTCCTTTCCGCCGTAGGTAAAGGTATATTTTGCCGGAGTTGTTTTCGGCATTCTTTCATTTATCGGATTGTATTTATATTTTTCATTCTGAGCACCCGTTATATATCCGTCCTCTCCCGGTTGGTTGGCCGGATTGATTGCCGCCTGCGGTCCCCATGTATCTTCCACAAATCTCGCTTCCGTTTCCACAGAAGTTCCCGTAGGTACGCATAATACTTCAGCCTTTACATATTTTCCGCCTGCCGAATAAGGAAGCCGGAAATTATTGTCCTTGCCCGAAACACTTCCTATAGTCTTATATTCACCGTCTGCTGTATCCGCTTGCTTCCATGTGATTTTAATGTTGTTCAAATTGCTTCCCGAATAAGTAAAATCTGCCTTTACGGGAAGGGAGGTTTCGTAAATACCCTTGATTTGAGCTGCGGTAAGCTCGCCGTCAACATCATAATAATTTCTAAGCACTTCCTCCGAATATCCCGCATTCGCAAGCTCTTCACGAGTGTATGCCTTTCTCAGCTGTGCAAGAACGTCCGATCCGAAGCCCGATAAATCATAAACCTTATCGGTAAACATAGATTTATCAAGATAAAATACCGGCCGGATATGCTTTGCGCTATTTTGTCTGATTTCCGGGAAAAATGCTCCCAAATGCTCCGAGCTTGCAAAAAGCATTGTATCTCCGCTGCCCGACGGTCCGACCGGAGTTCTCGTCCACCAATCTGCCTTGTTGTCCCACAAGCCTATTTTCTCCGAATACTGTCTTATTTCGTGCATTGCGGGGAACGAAATTCCGCCTGTAACGGTTCGTTCCTCCCTATCCTCCCACATCTTTCTTTCAACCTTCCACACCTTGTTGTAATTGATGTGATTTAAAATGTCGTCCGGCATAATTACGTCTATATTTTCGCCGTTTGCATTTGTTCTTCCGATATAATCACCGCTTGGCATATACCCCTGTACTCCGTTTGTACTGTTGAGGAAATTCATCATACCGTCCATTAACTGCCCGCCGTCCGAAAACTGAACAGCTTCGCCATCCACAATATTCTTTGACATAACAAAGAACTTTGACGAGTCGCTTTCGGTTGTATCGAGCATTATGAAGTCCATTCCGCCTATGGAGAAAACATACTCCGGCGGAGTTGTCGTGCAAACCGTGTCAAGTGCCTTAACAATTCCGGTTGTATTATCGGTAAAGGTCACTTCCTGTCCGATCTTTTCCGGATGTATACCTGTGTCTCTGTCCCACATTGTTCCTACCAAATGTGCTTCTGTTTCTTTTGTTATGCCGTCCGGAGTTTCAACTCGGATTTTAACATACTTTCCGCCCGCCGATGTCGGTATTACAACCTTGTTATCGCCGGTTTGGGTTTTTATCACGCTGAATTCACCGTCTGCACTGTCCGAAGCAAGCAAATTAAAGTTTAAAAGCTTTTCGTTTCCGTCATATGTATAATTAATTGTAATCGGCAAAGAAGTGTCATAAATTCCGTCTGCCGAAATCTCCGACAGCTCTCCCGTTTTAACAATGTACTGCTCTATATCCGAAGCGTTGTATCCCGCTTCGATAAGCTCTTGCTTGCTTGCCGAATTTGCTATCGCAACCTTTACGTCCTCGCCTATTTTTGTAAAGTCCATCTGCGCCGCAATTTCCTTGTCGAGGAATACGTCCTTGTCAAGGAAGAACATCGGACGTATTGAGAAAGCATTGTTGTTAGGATATGTCGTGCCCTTTCCCCAGTCTGTAGAATAAACAGCATAATAATGACCTATTCCATCACTCGCATGTCCCGTTCTGAAATTCATATAGTTTCTGTACACATAGGAATATGAGTTTGCATCTCCTCTAAAATCCCTCCAGCCTATTTTATCCTTATATCTTTCATAATCCGTGATAGCCGGGATTGTAATTCCGCCGGAATATGTTATTTCACAGTCTCCCGACTGCCACATTTTCGGTTCCTGCTTCCAGACGGCATTTTCGTCTATATGCCGTAAAAGCTTGTCGGAAATTACCGTATATACCGGCTCTGCGGATTCCATATCCGCACGATAGCCTCCGCTTTGCGAGTAATCCTGCACGCCCTGCCTTGTTGCATAAAACTGATTGTCAAAGTACATATCAACCGACGCTTTATCGTTAAGCCAGCACATAAGCTCATCCATAAACTGACTGTTTGTACTTACATTATGCTCTCCTATGGCTGTACGCTTCATTACAAGAAAATGTGAATTGTCATCTTCGGTTGTATCAAGCAGGAGATATTCTTTTTCATCAACCGTAAAAAGTACATTCGGATTTGACGAATCAAGTGCTCCCGAAGCGTCCACATTATATATCGGTACCCTTACATTGCCTGTATCACCCGCAATATACATCTGGTTTTCCGTAGCGCCTGCCCTTGCTTTTCCGTACCATCTTTCCTTCATCTGCTTCGGTTTGCTGTATGTCGTGCCGCCGTCGGCAGTAACTGCCGCTCTGATCCATTTTTTACTTAAATCCTTGCCCGGTGTAAAGCTCTCGGAGGTTGCTCCCTCTATAGCCGCCCATCCGTCCTGACCGTTCGCGGACACTTCCCATTGGATTGCCGCTTCGCCGTTTGCGCTGTACTCAACCTTAACCGGTATATTTGTTTCATATCTGCCCTTTAAGGTTACTCCCGCGGGAGCCGCATGAGCACCGCCGAACATCGGCACAGCCTGAGCGGTCATTGCCGCCGCCAAAATCAATGCCATTTGTTTTTTGTTCATTTTTTTACCATTCCTTTCTAAACTTCTTTTTTAACAGACCGAAATCTGTTTTTTTGTATAATAAAATTATGCTCTGCATAAATTTTATTCATTAATTTATTTTGTCCAGATACTCCGTCTGGAACTTTTCCGCCGCCTGCGCTGTCAGCGTTTCCAAATCCACATCGGGATTTTCAAAAATTTCATTCAAACACTCTGTTAATATATAGTACAAATCCTGACAGCTTACTTTTTCCTCCGCGCGTATTATAATAGGAATTTTTCCGTCAATCATATCGTTATAGTCTTTGTAAAGCTTATCCGGAACATTTTTGTATTTTTCTCTCATTTCGTTATCGGCTTTTCTTGCCGGACAATCCTCCGTCCAGATGCTGTAATTTTTAAGTCCTATCGGCTGACCTTCTTCTATCCGTTTTTGATATGCTTTTTCTTTATTTTCGTAAACCGTTCCCGACTTATTTCCGTTCGGTGTACCGCCGTCATACTCAATCCACTTGAACGCCGCGTCTAATTCTTCATCCGAAGCTGTATTGCTCATTCCGTAAACAACTCCGCCCAAGAGAGAGTATTTTCCCGCCGGTCCCTCCGGCATGGAAAACATGCCGACAGCATTCTTGTCCCCCTTAAAACGACTGTATATCGATGAAATACCGCCGTCTATTATCATTGCGCACTCTTTTTGAAGCACTTTTCTCTGTGCCTGGTTTTGGTCGCAATCGTAATTATCCGGAATAACATTATATTTCCATCTTAAATCCTTCATATATTGAAACGCTTTTATACATTCGGGGGAATTAAAAGCGGCATACCATTTTCCGTTTTCGTATTTTATAAACTCCGTTCCGTATGCCCATGCAATATTTGTAAACAGCCATCCGCCGAGTCTTTTATCGGTTTCGAGCAAAAATCCCGGAACTCCCGTTCTCTCGGTAATAATCTGCGCATACTCGGCAAGCTCTTCGTAAGTTTTCGGAACTTTATATGTTCCGTCATTGTTTATAAGCCCCGCTTCTTCAAAAAGCTCCGCATTAAATATCACACCCAAAAGATACGCATACGACGGTACCGAATAATATTTCCCGCCCTCGGATACCAAATTTTTGATTTCCTGTCTCATATATTTATCGTACTCATATTTTTTAATGTACTTTTCCAAGTCAAGATTAAAGCCCGTTCTTTTAAATCTTTCGCTTTCGGTCATTGCCGAATAAAACAAAGTCGGCAATCTCCCCGTTGCGGCTTTCATATAATATGTAGATGTATCCAAAATCCAGGTGTCCGGCTTAACCTCGATATCTCCGTATTGCTTACGGAATTTCCCGATAGTTTCGGGTGCCGATGCTCTCGATTCCGCCTCGCTTCCCCATGCAACCGAAATCGAAACGTTTTTATTTTTATCTTTTGAATTCCCGATTTCTTTTACTCCGAGTACCGCTGCGGAAATTAATAAAATAGCAGCCGCCGTAATACAAATTTTTTTCAATTTATTCACATCCCTTGCTCTTTTGCCTGATTTAATTATATACGTCGATTTTTGCACAGACAAGATGTACTTTTTGTATATGAGACATTTTTCGTTTTTTTGTGTAGGTCATTTTTTGAATGTACGACACTTTTTTCCAAATGGTTCGAAAGTGTTGACTTCTGCCCCAAAATGAGTATATAATTGTCATAGTATAGTTCAAAATTTATCGCATTGTAAAATAACCGATTGTAAAATTCATATTTTACAATTAACTATAAAATTCAGAATAAAAGGAGAATACCATGAATAATTTTTTTAAAAAAATATTTGCCTACTTTAAAAATAACTCATTCTTTAAAATATATCTTTGGGTATGCGCTCCTATTTTGGTCTTGATTTTATCCGAAATAATTATTTATTTTTTCAATTACATAACATATACAAATATGATAACCGACAACTATCAATATAAACTTGAAACCTTAAGCCGCGAAAACAATTCTTCGGTTTGCAGCATTACCGATTCGCTTTTTATTCTCTCGGCAAACAGCGATTTTATGAATTTTGTAACCGGAGAAGATCGGATTGTCCCGGATTCCCCTCAATCGCGCAGGGTCGCGGAGCAAATCAATCTGATAAAAGAATCTTCCGATTTTATAGACGAAATTTGTATTGTAAAAAGAGATAATCCCGGCACAACAATTTCCTACACTGTCGAACGCAGCATTAACGATTATTTCGGCAAATATTATGTCTATTCGGATTATGCCGACTCTTTCTGGATTCAATATTCACCCCCGCTTTCCGGAATAGAATACATTGCGCCGACCGAAGTATTGTCAAACAATGAGAAGAAATTCGTATATCCGATAGTTTTTTCAAAAATAGGCGAAAAAAATCTTAATAACAACTACATTATTGTAAACATAGACTTAAAGAAAATAACAAATGCAATATCCGACGAAGCTCTGACTCCCAATACGGACGTTCTGATGCTTCATGATGCAAGCGGAAAATACTATGATTTACAAAAAAATACGTTTATACAGATTTCCGAATCACTTTTCGAACGCCTGACAAAACAGACGAAGAACAAAATTTATTACACCGATAAAATAAAAAAGCTGGCTGTTTCTTATTCTCCCAAAAACATGCCTTTCGGGTACAGTTATGTTATGACTGTACCTAAATCAAGTTTGCTTTCCATTCAGCTCAGCGTCTTTTTTATCGCGATTATACTGCTTTTGATCGCCTTGTTCGTGGTTTTTTACAGCTCAAAAAAGCTGTTTAAGCCCTGGGAAGCGCTTGAATCAATGTTTTCCTCACCGAAGCATTCGGCAAATACCGTTGATTTTGTTCAAAGTGCAGTTGAAAAAACAATCGAAAACAATATGGAAATATCGGAAAAGCTTTCGCGCACGATGCCGTTTATACAGGAGCGTTATTTGGTAGAGCTTTTACACTCTTCCGACATCAGCACTTTTGATAACTGTCCGATAAATTTTATGTACAATTATTTTGCGGTTATAATTATCAAGCTGAGGCGGACATCAAAATTTACAAGAGTTTACTCCGACGACAGCTACGTTCAGATACGCAACGGCATTTTTACCATATTAAAGGGCTTATTCAGCGAAAAATACGATACGTTCCCTATTTTAAATGACAACGATACATTTTATATAGTATTAAATGTCAATAACGATGATTGTGATGAAGATATAATGAAAAAGCTTCATTATTTTGAAGATTTGTTCCAATACGACCATGACTGCATAACGCTGCACATAGGATTCGGAGGAATTAATTCCGAGCTTGAGGGCTTAAGAAAATCATATCATGACGCACAGGAAGCAATATCCGCAATTCCGGGCATAAATATGCTCAAATCAAACGCCGCGGAAACGGAACATTCTTCAAAAACATATTCTCTTTCAATGGATAACGAAAATAAAATATATAACTATCTGCTTGTGGGAAATGTTGAAGACACCGAAAAACTGATAAATGATATTCTCAATTCCGGCGATAACAAAAATATCGACAAGCACATACTTGTACAGCTTTATGTGCAAATTATCCACATAATTATGAAAGCCATGAAAGCGCGCAAAATTCCTTTCAGCGAAGAGAATAAAAGCGAGGTTGAAATGCTTTACGAAATTATGGCATGCAAGCCTCTGGAAATCTACGAAACGATTTTCCGTCTCTTAAAAAGAATACGTGAGCAGGCAGAAATGACCGAAACCCATGTAACCCCCGAAAAAATACTTGAATATATAAATCTGCATTACGCGGAAGAGCTAAGCTTAACTTATCTTTCGGACAAATTCAACATATCGTCCTCCTATCTTTCAAAAATCATCAAAAAACACTGCGATGTAGGCTTTGCGGGATATATTGCCGCCCTGCGGACAGACCATGCGAAAAAGCTTTTGAAAACAACAAATAAAACAATTGCGGATATATATACCGAATCCGGCTTTAACAACAGGCGGACATTTATGCGGACATTTAAAGCATATGTGGGAATATCGCCCACCGACTACAGAAAAGCTTCAAAAAATCCGCCTTCTTCAAAAACAAATGAAGAATGATTATGTTGAATTTCATAATACCGCATTAAAATACTTGTCAATGTTAAAAAATAAAACAGATGAGAATTATCCCATCTGTTTTATTTTTTAATCGAAATTTACTTATTTGATTTTGTTCTCGTAATCTTCAATCATCTTTTTAAAGATGTGACCCGAACGGCTTTTGAGACGTGATAAGCTCTTTTCGCATGCTTCTCCGGTAAAAATCTTGATTTCAAGCCGCATACTGTCCTCATCCGGAGTGACAAATATTTTATCGATATATCGGCTGCAAAATTCCGGGGTTATGATTCCGTTTGCCGCCTCCCTTTCCGCTTCTCTTAAAACTGAGCGAATCGTATCGATATGCGCCTTAAATTCCGCTTTTGAATTTTGACGGTTACAACACTCCGAAAGCTCTTCTTCGGCTTTTTTGATTCGTTCGTCACACTCTTTGTTCATTCGGATATAATCCTTGTCGGTAATGTCGCCGTTGACATTGTACTCCAAAAGCTTGCTTTTCTTTTTGTATTCAAGCTCGGTTTCTTTTTTCAGTTCCTCTATACGCTTTGCCGTTTTCTCATCAGAATCAAGCGAGCGGTACATTTCGATATAGCTTTCCACCAAATCCTCCGCAACCGGAGCAGTTTCCCTAAAAACGTCGAACAAAAGCGGCTTGATTTCATCTTCGTAAATCGGAAAAGACGGGCAGGAGTCTGCTCCGTTTTTTATCTTTCCGCTGCATACCCATTTGCTGTTTTTGCTCCCGTCGCGGTTTTTGCTGTCACGGCGGTAATATGCCGCTCCGCAATGTGTGCAGAAAAGTTTTCCCGTCAAAAGATTTTGATGATTGCACTGATTTTGCCGGTTTTTAACATCTTTACTTCTGCGTGCCAATACGGCATTTGCCTGCTCCCAAAGTTCCTCGCTCACGATTGACGGAACAATTTCTCCGCTTTCATCCTTAAACATAACCCATTCCTCCGGCGGCAGAAAATGCTGCTTCTTTGTAAACATATCCACCACCTTAACCTTATTCCCGACATAATACCCTTTGTATTTCGGGTTTGAAATAGTGTTCGACATAGTAGAATGTGCTATTTTGTTTCCGTTTCTGTTTCGGTAACCTTTTTCCCAAAAAAGATTTTCTATCTGCTTCATGCTATACTTATCGGTCGCATAAAGCTCAAAAAGCTCGCGTACCATTTTTGCCTCGTCCTCGTTAATGACAAGCCTTTTATCTTTTTTGTCATATCCGAAAATGCGGCTGTTGCCGAGAACAACATTATTTTTAATCGCCTGTTGATGCCCGAATTTAATTCTGGAGGAAAGCTTGCGAAGCTCATCCTGCGCAATACCCGACATGATTGTAAGCCGCAGCTCCGAATCCTCATCCAAAGTATTAATGTTGTCATTCTGAAAAAACACGCCCACGCCGCCGGATAAAAGCTTTCTGGTATATTGAATACTGTCAAGCGTATTTCTGGCGAAACGGGTAATTTCTTTTGTTATAATCAAATCAAACTTTCCTGCCGCAGCGTCATTTATCATATTATGGAAATTTTCACGCTTAGCCGTAGACATCCCGGAAAGTCCCTCGTCAATATAGCCCGGAACATACTCCCAGTTTTTATTTTTTTTGATATAATCGGTGTAATACGAAATCTGGTTGTCCAAAGAGTTTAACTGCTCATCCTTTTCGGAGGAAACACGCGCATAAAAGGTCACACGCATCGGAATATCATAGATTGCCTTTTTACGCATTTCCTCCCGAATTTTGTGAATGTTCATCTTCTTGTCCTCCAAAAGTTCATTGTATCATCACTATTATATCATAATAGCCGCATAAATGCAATAGCTTTTGAATTAAACTGTTTTTTTACATCTTATCCAA
>CAKSJU010000018.1 GCA_934463455.1 uncultured Clostridia bacterium
ATCAAAGGTTTCTCCGACGGTTATTTTCGAATTGGGGTAAAGCTTTTTACCCTCGCTTTTAAAGGCAGCTATTATTTCTTTTAAAATCCGATAGGTCATTTTCGGAGGATTTTCGGTATAATACCGCTTGACATCATGAATTGAAGTGTCGGCGGGAATTGTCTCATCCGCAAAAGGCCGGTTTGCGTTGCCTATATATCTGCACCATTCAAATTCATCATCAAGATTTCCTTTATAATCGAGAATTTCACTTCCGTCTGCTGTCCAGAACATAATCGAAATAATCTCGCGATCTGCAATCAGAGGTCGCCAATCGGCGAATATTTCTCGGACAGTCTTTTTTATATATTCGCTGTCTGTTTTTTTGAAAGGCTTCAGCGAAACCTCCAAGGTTATATTTTTAAACATAATAATCTCCATTCCGCCGCCATGCACCGGCATAAAAAGTAATAAAAATTTCTTATTTTACAATAACAGCTTCTATGCCGAGAGCATCGGCAATTTTTTTGATTGTTTCCGCATGATGACCTATGCCGAGTGCATAGTGATGGGTAGGACCTTCCAAAACCCATTTCTTAATATATTCTCTTGTAGTCGGCTCAAAAAATCCTCTTGTATTTGTATTTCCCGTCGGAGGAATAGGTCCTTTCTTTGATTCACCTTCGCCGATGACAAATTTGAATTTTCCGTCATATTTCTGAGTAATTCCGAGCATTGTAATAGGCCCTTCTTTAATTTTAAATTCAACAGACGCTCCGCTGCCGGGCTTGCCGTGATATTTTTTTAAACTGCGCAATACAGGTTTTCCCTCGGCGATTTTTAAGTGGTGAGGGCCGTCGTGACCGACAAATATAAAATCCTCCGTAAAGTCAAACGGATGAAATTCGGCAAAGCTTCCGCCTATTCCGAGCCTGTCCATTATGAGCATTGCAATGCAGGTTTTTATGTCAAATTCTCCGCACATGGGAATGCCTTCGGCATTCAGTATGGAATTACCGACAATCAGCGAAGACGCGAGTTTTCGCTGAAAGCTGCCCTCTTCGCCCTCATAATAATAAGCCAGCCCGGTCAGATTATATTTTTCGATAAATTTGTCAAGACATACGGCACTCTTTGCCGCTTGCTGCAAATCTTCTTCGGTAAGCTTCGTTGTAACGGGGTCGGATTTGGGCTCGGGCATTTCAAATTCTTCTTTTATAGTTTTTTTCTTTTTCTCAACTTCTTCGTCGGTTACAGTTTTATACACCTGCATCATATCATCGATTTCCAAAAGAGGAACGTGCAGGTTAAAAGCCTCCGCTATGGCGGTCGGGTCGGCGTGCATATCATACATTGCTTCAAGAACATGCCCCATAAGTCCTATTCTTGCCCCTTTCAATGAGTTTAACACGCGTGCAATGTCGCACCATTCCTTTATTGCCTTGTCTGCTTTTTCATCATCGTAAAGAGACCCGATAATTACATCATTTATTTTTCTGCCCATTCTGACAGCGACTCCGCAAAATTCCGGCACGGAACAGATATTGTCATTCTCAAGCTGCATAAAGGTGTTTGCCTTTGTGTAGTCAAGTGCCTTGAGCGGTTGAAGAGCAGTGAGAATAAAGGGTTTTTCCACTGCTTTTATAATCGGCGCGAACACCGACGATGTGGCATATGTAACCATGTTGCAGAAAATAACGTCTACATCCGCCGCAAGAATTTTGGGAACGGCACTAAATGCTTTTTCGCTTGAATCTATCATACCGAAATCAATAATTTCCGCACCGAGAGATTCTGCTTTTTTGCAAAAATCTTTGTGGTAGGTCATTATTTTTTCGTAAAGACCGTCGAACTGTGCCCAATAAACCGCGTGTGCAACGGCAAACACACCGATTTTTCCTTTTGGATTTACTTTTCGTTCTATCATTTTTTTATATCTCCTTTTTCGGATAAACAGTTGGTTGTATATCCGATTTATTTTACTTGATTTTATCACGGAAATATGATACAATCAAGATATATAATAAAGCAAAAATTGTATAAAACAAAGATTTTGAGGTGAGTGGTATGCTGTTTTCCGAGATAAACCCGTTTGTGCGCTATTCAAGAACGCTGGAATTTACGAAAGACCGTATATTTGCAGAGTATATTCCGTGTGATTGCCGCTTTTTTTATGTTGACGAAGGCTGCGGAAAAATAAAAATTGACGGCAGGGTAATAACGCCGGAAAAAGGCAGCGCAGTAATAATAAACGCTTCGGTGCCGTATATGTTTATTCCCTCGGATGTGCGCTATCTTGCGATAAATTTTGACTATACTCAAAGCCATAGGGATATAACCGTCCCCGTACCTCCGATAAATTCTCCCGGTACAAGCGGGCTTTCAATTATAGAAACAGTAAATTTCACAGATATACCGATGCTTAACAAATACATCGCCGCCGAAAAAATGTATTCCGCCCGCAGTACGCTTTTGAAAATAGAATCGGAATATTCAAAAAAGCTTCCTTTTTACGAAACAAGCACATCGGCACTGCTTGCTTCGCTTTTGACGGACGCGGTGCGTAAAAGTCTTTTTTCTTCAAGCGACAGATACGGAATTGAAGACATAGTTTCGTATATTCATGAGCACTATAATGAAAATATTACGAATTTGCAGCTTTCGGAAATCTTTCATTTTCATCCGAACTACATAAATGAATTATTTAAGAAAAAACTCGGAAAATCTTTGCACAGATATATAATGGAAACAAGAATTTCAAATGCGGTAATTATGCTTGAAGAGGGAGGAAAAACAATAGAAGAAATATCAAGGGAAACGGGATTTTACGACGGCAGTTATTTTTCGAGATATTTTAAAAAGATTATCGGAATATCACCGAAAAATTACAGATAAATAATGTCTGATGAACAATTTCTTGCAATAGAGTGCATAATATGTTATAATTAGGATAATTGAGTTTATTTTTCTGAAAGAAGAGTGTATATATGAAAAAGAAATCGTATTTGTCTGCATGTTTAGCGGTAATTGTCACGGCTTTCATTTTTTTTAATTCATCACAGACTGCCCCGGAATCAACCGATAAAAGCTCTTTGTGGGTTAATTGTGCCATGAATCTTGCCGCGGCATTTAAAATCAGCACAAATACGGAATTTATGACGTTTTTGGTACGTAAGGCGGCGCATGTTACGGAATTTTTCACACAGGGATTTTTTATAAGCATGGCTTACTTTTTCGACGGAAAAAAGCCTTCGGAGTGTTTGATTTACGTGCTGTTTTTCGGACTTCTTACCGCGTGTGCCGATGAACTGCTGCAGCATTTTGTTGAAGGGCGTGCAGACATGGTTACGGATATCTGGATAGATTTTACCGGTGTGGCACTTTCGGCTGTTTTATATTTGATTATTTCCGCTGTTTCGGAAAAAAGGAGGGCGCATAAATGAATTTTACCGATATAGCGGTTATTTGCTATGTTTTATGCTTTCTTATCACCGCTGCTATGATTTTTTTTGAACGCCGTGACCCGGTGGTGTCAATGGCATGGGCTCTTTGCTTTGCTTTTTTGCCTTTTGTGGGTTTGCTGCTGTTTTTGGTTTTCGGGCTCGGACTGAAAGCGCACACAAAAAAAACTTATACTCAAAAGCAGGAATTGAACAATAATATAGTAAATACTCTTTTGGACAATTCCGAGCAGCCTTTGAACAAGGAAACTGCGGCGCATATAAATGTGTATAACTATTTGTCGCATGCGGCGCACAGTCCATATACCTGCGACAACGAAATTCAAATAATAACCAACGGTGAAAAGAAATTTGCCGAGCTTCTTGAAGATATTGAAAATGCAAAAGAGAGTATCAATATGCTTTATTTTATCATTCATAACGATGAAATAGGTAAAAAGGTGCTTTCGGCTCTTACAAAAAAGGCGAATGAGGGCGTGGAGGTAAGATTGCTGTATGATGGATTCGGCTCTATACTTACGCCGCGGCGTTCATTTAATGAGCTTCGTGCCTGCCCGTCGGCGCATGTCGCGGAATTTTTTCCGGTGCGGCTTTTCTCTTTTTCAAAGCTTAATCACAGAAACCACAGAAAAATTGCCGTAATAGACGGAAAAATTGCATATCTCGGGGGAATGAACATTGGCGACGAATATATGAGCCGCAAAAAGCTTGTGTGGCGCGATACACATATGAGAATTACAGGGAGTGCGGTAAATGATATTCAAAAATTCTTTGCACTGGATTGGGAATTTTCGACAAATGAGAGACTGTTAAACAGGATGTCGACCTTTTTCCCGATTGCAAAAGAAACCGGCAGAGACGGAGTTCATATGCAGATAGCGGCGGCGGGACCCGACTCAAAAGCGGAGGAAATAAAATGCGCGATGATAAAAATGCTTTCGAATGCAAAACGGTACGCATATATTCAAACTCCGTATTTTGTCCCGGACAGAGCCTTTTTGTCCGCGGTTACCACTGCCGCCGAATCGGGCGTTGATGTGAGAGTAATGATTCCCGGTACGCCGGACAAGCCGTATGTTTATTACTCAACGATGTCTTATATGGGAGAGCTTTTGGAAGCGGGTGTCAGAGTCTTTTTATATCCGGGATTTATTCATTCGAAAAGTATTGCCGTGGATGATGAAATATCGACGATAGGAACAACAAATATAGATATGCGCAGCTTCCAGCTGCATTTTGAACTTAATGCTTTTATGTATGATGAAAATACCTGCCGCGACTGCCGCAGGATATTTTCGGAGGATGAGAAAAAATGTACTGAGCTTACCGTCGGTGCATACCAAAAACGCGGATTGAAAAATGTTATGCTCGAAGGCTTTTTCAGACTTTTTTCGCCGATTATGTAGTTAGTTAATTGTGAAACTTTAGTTTTACAATTAACTGATTATAAAATTTTAAGGAGATTGATTATGGAGTTACCTGCCGAATTTAAAGAGAGAATGAAGGATATGTTAAAGGATGAATATCCGGAATTTGAAGAGGCTTTTTTATCAGATGAAGAATATGTCGGAGTCAGAGTATTAAAACCATACCCGCAGATTTTGAAAATTCTCGAAGGTTGCGAAAAGGTTAAATGGTGTGAAAACGGATTTTATGCGGATAAAACGGTTATATCGGGGAAACATCCCTACCATGCGGCGGGGCTTATATATTTTCAGGAGCCTTCCGCAATGCTCCCGATAGCCGCGCTTCCCATCGGGGAAGACGATTACGTGCTTGACCTTTGTGCCGCACCGGGAGGAAAATCAACTCAAATTACCGAAAAACTCGGCAGCGGCGGACTTCTTGTCGCAAACGAAATTATTCCCAAGCGTGCCGGGATTTTGGCTGAAAATATCGAGCGGTGCGGAGGGGGAAATGTTGTTGTCACAAATGAAAATCCGGAAAAGCTCGCGGAAAAATTCCCGGAATTTTTTGATAAAATAGTGGTTGATGCACCATGCTCGGGAGAGGGAATGTTCAGAAAAGAACCGCAGGCGTTGAGTCAATGGAGCGTTCCGCACACTCTTTCCTGCGCCGTTCGCCAGAGGCATATTCTCGATTGCGCGGTAAAAATGCTGAAGCCGGGAGGATATCTGATTTATTCGACATGCACTTTTTCGCCGGATGAAAACGAAAAAAATGTTGATTATCTGTTGAATGAATATCCGGAGCTGTCTTTGGCACCGATAAAAGCGGAGGGAGTTTCGGACGGAATAAATGGGTACGGCACATACGATATGAAATATACAAAGCGTATTTTTCCGCATACGGCAAAGGGTGAAGGACATTTTGCGGCACTTTTAAAGAAAAGCGGTACAGCGTATAACAAATGCAGGGAAAAACAAAAAAACGTACCGCCGAAGCTTTTTGCCGATTTTGAGAAAGAAACTTTAAATACGGCTTTAGAGGGATATTTTCACACTTTCGGAGACAGATTGTTTCTTTTGCCGGATAAAATTTCGTTTGACAAAATAAAGGTAATTTGCCCGGGACTGTATCTCGGCGACATGAAAAAAGGACGTTTTGAACCGTCGTATGCACTTGCGCATGCTTGTAAAAAAGACGATTTCAAAGATACGGTTGTTTTGTCGGACAGTGAGCTTTTGAAGTATCTGCACGGAGACGTTATTCCTTGCGAAAAAAAGGGATGGACAGGCGTATTATATGAAGACTTTGTAATAGGCTGGGGAAAAGCGGGCGGCGGAAGCCTTAAAAATCATTTCCCGAAAAAATTAAGAATTTGATTTGCATGGATTAAAATGTTGGGCAATATCTACAAAAACCAAAAAAATATTTAAAAAAAGGAAAAAAACTCTTGACAATCAATGTAAAATTACGTATAATAGAGTTGATGTCTAATTTTCGGGAAACTCCCGTAATTAGTGAATAACAGTATAAAATCGGGAGGTGCTGAACGATGTTAAGAACTTATCAACCAAAGAAACGCCAGAGAAAAAAAGAGCATGGCTTCAGAAAAAGAATGAGAACTGCTTCGGGCAGAAAAATTTTATCAACAAGACGCAGAAAAGGCAGAAAGAAATTGTCAGCGTAAATCGCAGGGCGGAAAGTGAAAGGCAGAGGCCTTCTGCTTTTTGCCTTTTTTACTTATTTTAAACCAAAAGGCGGAAAAATGAAAAATACAACTGCTTTAAAGCTTAACAAGGATTTCAGACGTCTTTATTACAAAGGCAAAAGCATTGCCTGCGGATATGTTGTGGTATATGTCGGGAAAAACCGGCTGTCTTCGAACAGATTGGGGCTTACCTGCGGGAAAACCGTCGGAAAAGCCGTTACAAGAAACCGTGTGAAGCGGCTTATGCGGGAGAGCTACAGACTTTGCGAAATCAGGCTTAAGACAGGCTACGATATTGTGATTGTTGCCCGCGTAAAAGCTGCCGGTAAATCTTTGGATGCAATAGGAAAAGACATACGATATGCCTTTTATAAGCTTGAAATAATGAAAAAAGATGAAAAAGATACTGATACGGATAATTAAATTTTATCAAATTTCAATTTCGCCGTACAAGGGCGGGGCATGCTGCCGTTTTATACCCACATGCTCGGAATATGCGCTTGAGGCTGTTGAAAAATACGGTGCCGTAAAGGGCGGATTTTTGGCCGTGAAAAGAATACTGAAATGTCACCCGTTTCATAAGGGCGGCTATGACCCTTTGAAATAGCTTGCTTTTATACGTGTGGAAAGGAAAAAAATGTTTGAATTAATTATAACTCGCCCAATGGGTTTTATAATCGACTTTATCTATGATTTGGTTCAGAATTACGGATTTGCGATTATAATATTTACAATTTTGATTAAACTTATTTTAATGCCTTTGGCAATCAAGTCGCAAAAGGCAATGCGCAAGCAGCAGAAGCTTCAGCCGTTTATGGCTGAGCTGAACAAAAAATATGCAAATGATAAAGAAAAGCTTCAAGCGGAAACAATGAAGCTGTACAAAGAAAATAATATAAGCATGACAGGCGGATGTCTTCCGCTTTTGATACAATTTCCTATACTTATAGGTCTTTACAGAGTAATTCAAAAACCGCTTACCTATCTTTTGGGAGTTGACTTTGCGGTAACCGATGCAATTACAAAGGCAACGGAAATTGTGGCAAAGATGAAAACGCAGTATCCGGCAATTATAGGCAAGCTTGCTGACACTCCGATTGAACAGATTGTTAAAAATTCGCAGATACAGCTTTCAACATGGAGCGGTATTGTCAACGGAGCAACCGACCCATGGGTTGTAAATTTCGGATTTTTGGGACTTGACCTGTCGGTTATACCTTCGGTTTCGCTGAGCTATATATTATCGGGACAATTTGCCAATCTTGACAGAGTACTGCTTATATTGATACCGATAATTGCGATGCTTACAACATGGCTTTCCATGCGTCAGTCGCAGAAAATGACTCAAATGCCGGACAATCAGGCGGCAGCGGACAACCCTGCAGCAAGTATGGGAAAATCAATGAATATAATGATGCCGATTATGACGGGATTTTTCTCGTTTACTCTTCCTTCGGGACTTGGACTTTACTGGATTGTCTCAAACCTTATGCAGATGTTCCAGCAATATATAATTGATTTATATTTTAAGAAAAAAGGAGATGATTTTGATGTTAAACTTCCCGACAAAAACAGAAAAAACAGCAAAAAGCGTTGATGAAGCAATGCAAGAAGCTATGCGCGAGCTGAGTGTGACGGACAGAGATGAAGTTGATGTTGAAATAATAGAAGAAGCTACCAAAGGTTTTTTGGGACTCGGCTCAAAGGATGCACATGTTAAGGTAAGTATAAAGGATAAAAATGCCGCAACGGCAAAGAACTTTTTATCGCAAATGTTCGCGGCAATGAATTTGGAAGTTAATATTGAAGCAAAGACGGAAGATAATGAACTGAAGGTTAATCTTTCGGGCGACAATATGGGTATTGTAATAGGTAAAAGAGGAGATACGCTCGACAGTATTCAATATCTTACTTCACTTATAGTAAATCATGAGAGTGACAATTACATCAAAGTTATTGTGGATACGGAAAACTACAGAGAAAAGCGTGAAGAATCACTTCTTGCACTTGCTGCAAGATTGGCGGCAAAGGTTGCGAGAACGGGCAAAAAATATACTCTTGAGCCGATGAATCCGTACGAAAGACGTATTATTCATGCGAGCTTGCAGTCAAATGAAGATGTAACAACTTTTTCAGTAGGTGAAGATCCTTACCGTAAGGTTGTTATTTCGCCGAAAAATGCACCGAAGAATACCGGCTCGAAAAAGCCGTATCGTTCGTCTGCACCGCATGAAAGCGCAGAAAATTATGCGGAATCTTATATGAATTACAAAAAAACGGCTCCGCGTCACGATTATGTTAAAAAAGCAGAAAATTTTGAGGCTTATCAGAGTGCGCATGAGCAAGAGGATAATTCGGAAGAATAATGATTGTAATTGCGAAACACGGTTGCCGAGTTTCGCAATTATTATATGTAATATAAAAAAACAGGGAGAGAAATAATATGTCAGGTCACTCAAAATGGAGTACAATAAAAAGAAAAAAAGGCGCAAATGATGCGCAGAGAGCTAAAATATTTACAAAAATCGCACGTGAAATTATTGTTGCCGTAAAGGCGGGAGGTCCGGATCCGGATAACAACTCAAGCCTGAAAGACGCTATCGCCAAAGGCAGAGCGGCAAATATGCCGAACGATAATATTTCGAGAACAATAAAGAAAGCGGCCGGAAGCACCGATGCCGATAATTACGAGAATATTACTTACGAAGGCTACGGACCGAACGGCGTTGCTGTTATTGTGGAAACTCTCACGGATAACAGAAACAGAACTGCTGCCGATATTCGCCATTTCTTCGATAAGTTCGGCGGAAATATGGGTCAGACGGGCTGCGTAAGCTTTATGTTTGATAAAAAAGGCGTTATTATTATTGAAAAAGAAGATATTGACGAAGATGAAATTACAATGGATGCGCTTGATGCCGGTGCGGAGGATTTCGAATCCAATGAAGATTACTATGAAATCACAACTGTCCCGGAGGATTTTCATGCGGTTCGTGATGCTCTGGAGGGAAAATACACATTGTCTTCTGCGGAAATCAGCATGATTCCGCAAACAACGGTTGCACTCACTGATGAAAAGCAAATACTTATGATGAGTAAGCTTTTGGAAAACCTTGAGGACGATGATGATGTCCAGGACGTATATCATAACTGGGATGCACCCGAGGATGAAGAATAAATTGAGAAAAAAAGGGATGTAAAAAAAGCCCGGAACACAAAAAGGCATTTTTTCCTATCCCCTCAAAAGGCGGTGTATTTTATACACCGCCTTTTTTGACAGATTGTTTAATTAAATCTTTTGCCTATACGCAAAATACATGCTTTCCTATGGTTTTTATAATTTTTCTTGAGCGAATCCAACTGTTTGTGGCAGTTGAGGGATTATAGTAATAAATCGCGCCGCCGGTGGGATCCCAGCCGTTAAGAGCGTCGCGGGCGGCATTATAGCACGAAGAATACATTGCAGCATTTATCTGACCGTCCGAAACAGCCGTAAAAGCTCCCGGCTGATAGATAACGCCCGCAATGCTGTTCGGGAAGGATGAATGTTTTACTCTGTTCAAAATAACTGCGGCAATGGCTACTTGCCCTTCATAACTCTCACCTCTTGCCTCACCGTTTACAACTCTTGCGATTAAGTTTATATTTGCATCATTTGATGATGAAGATGTACCGCTCGGAAGTCCTATTTTGGCAAGTGTTGCCGGACCTGCTATACCGTCCGGTGTAAGTCCGTGCTTTGATTGAAATTTTTTAACTCCTGCTTCGGTTTTTGCGCCGTAAATTCCGTCAGCGCTTCCGCTCATATACCCCCAGCTTATAAGCCGCGTTTGTATGTTGCGCACTTCCTGACCCCTTGAGCCTCTTTTGGAGAGTGCAAATACATTTTGCGGGAAAATCAACGAAATTAATAATGTAAACAAAATAATTTTTTTTCTCATAGCGTTTTCCTTTCTCGAAAAAAATTTATACATTGATATTATTGCCTGAAAAACAAATTTTATACAAAACAAATTTACATAATCCGGAATAGTATATAACAGACACAAAGGATGTGTCGGATAATTTGTTTGAAAAGGAAGTGATATTAATGCTGAGACATATAGATTATGACCGCAGCGCAGCTGTTATGTATGCGCAGAGATGGGCAATGTCGCGCAACCCGGAATATTACAGTTTTTCGCAAATCGGGGGCGATTGTACAAATTTCGCATCCCAGTGCGTATTTGCCGGGTGCGGAGTTATGAATTATACTCCGATTTACGGGTGGTACTATATAAATGCAAATGACAGATCTCCGTCATGGACGGGAGTGGAGTATTTTTTTAATTTTATGATAAATAACATGTCGCAGGGACCGTTCGCGGAACAGACAGCCGTTCGGGAGGCTTTGCCGGGTGATATACTTCAGTTGGGTGACAAAAACGGCAGGTTTTACCATTCACTGGTTGTGCTTGCGAATAACGGAAGGGAAATATATATTGCCGCAAATGATAATGACGCGCTTTACAGACCGTTATCTTCATATAATTACAGATATGTGCGCTGTATTCATTTGCTGGGTGCTATGGTTTGGGAGTAATTAATATAAAGGGTTTAAATATACCTCATAATTTTGTTATTATATAACAAAATTATGAAAAATACTTTACTTTGCTAAATTGATACAGTATAATAGTATTATCACAAATACGAAGGAGTAATTAAATATGAAAAAAATATCGACATTATTATTGGCAGCGGTTTTGGGCGCTTCAATGCTTGCAGGCTGCGGCACCACAACCGAAACGACTGTAGACGATTCAAAGGCGGATACATCACTGGAGGATATTACAAAAAAAGGTAAATTCGTGGTAGGACTTGACGCAACATTTGCACCGATGGGCTTTACCGATGAAAACGGTGAAATTGTAGGCTTTGATATAGACCTTGCAAAAGCGGCGGCAAAGAAGATGAACTTGAATGTTGAATTTCAGCCTATCGATTGGGATTCGAAATCAATGGAGCTTTCATCGGGAACGATTGATGTTATCTGGAACGGATTTTCAATTACCGATGAACGTAAAAAAGAAGTTCTCTTTACCGATCCGTATTTGACAACCGGTCAGGTAGTTGTTGTAAAAGCAGATTCCGAAATCAGCAAAAAAGCTGATTTGGCAGGCAAAAAGATTGCTCTTCAAGACGGAAGTACAAGTGAAGAAGCTTTGAAAGCGGATGAAGCAACTTATGCTTCAATAGGTGACGAAAACATATCGAGATTTAAAGAAAATACACAGGTATTAATGGAAGTTGACGCGGGAAGAGCGGACGCAGCGGTTATTGATGAAATCTTTGTACGTTACTATCTTGCAAAAGAAGGTATGCTCGATAAATTCAAGGTATTGGATGAAAGCTTTGCCGATGAAGATTACGGTGTCGGCGGAAGACTTGGAGATAAATCGTTTGTAGAAGCTTTGAACAAGGCGATTAAGGATTGTATAGACGACGGAACCGCTTCCGAATATTCGGTTAAATGGTTTGGCGAAGATATGTATAAGAAAAACTGATATACGCTGATATATTTGGGAGGTTTATCAAAATTGGGTTTTTTACTTGATATACAAAGGCTGATGCCGCAGATTGCGGAAGGTCTGAAAGTAACGCTTCAGCTGTTCTTTATGACACTTGTATTGTCTTTGCCGCTCGGACTTGTGCTTTCTATAGGAAGAATTTCTAAAATCAAGCCGCTGCAATGGATAATTCAATTTTATCTTTTAATATTCCGCGGTACGCCGCTTATGCTGCAGCTGTTCTTTTTCTATTTCGGACTGCCTTTTATAGCAATAAAAATTCCGTTTACGGGTGCGGCTGTAAAGCTTGTACTGGACAGATACCCCGCGGCACTTCTTGCCTTTGTTTTAAACTATGCGGCATATTTTGCGGAAATATTCAGGGGCGGAATAATCGGAGTAAACCACGGACAGTATGAAGCCTCGAAGGCTCTCGGACTCAATTCTTATCAGACGATGAGATATGTTATAATTCCGCAGATGATGAGGACGGTTGTTCCGCCGGTAGCAAACGAAACAATCACTCTTGTAAAGGACACTGCGCTTGTCTCGTCGATTGCGCTTATAGATATGCTGAAAAAAGCACAGCAGGCGGTAAACCGTGATATGAATGTAACTGCTTATTTTATTGTGGCGGTTATATATCTGGCGATAACGCTTATACTTACATTTGTATTTGAAAAAACAGAAAAAAAACTTTCGGTATCCGAAAGAAAATAGCAAAGTCGGAGCACTGCCCGGTAAAAAAGGCAGCTGCTCCGATTTATTAGTTGGAATTAACAGAGAAGAGATAGCATAAAATAAAAGGGATGTTAAAATATATGCCCGCAGGATTGCATATTTATTTCCCTCAGATAGTTCATTAAGAAAGGCTGTTTTTGTCATGCTGCTGAAAAAAATAGAAAAAAAGACAGCGGAAATTCTTGAAATGCCGAAAGATACGGTGCTTGACCTTCCGAAAATCATCCTGACAGGAAACGAGGAATTGTATTGCGGAGGCTATAAAGGAATAAGACTGTTCAGTGAAAACGAAATACGTTTTTCGGTTGCGCATGCTGTGGTAACCGTTATAGGAGAAAAATTATCGATAAAAAACATAGAAGCGGAAGAAATCACGATTATAGGGAAAATAAAATCAGTGGAATTTATATAGCCGTTTTCGGCACAGGCTGCAAGCAAAAAAAGAGAGCAAAAGCCGCTTCGGGCGGATTTTCATCATTAATGCGGGCAGAAAGGCTGCGATTTTTAAAATGTTTTTGAATTATCTCTTCCATTTTTCAAAAGAATATGTTATACTATTGATAAAAGGGGAAAATGCCGAAAGATTTTTTAATATTTGTACAAGACGGGGAATAAGCCTGAAAAATATTCGATGCCTGTCAAGCGATACTTTTGAAGCGGAAATATCGGCGGCGGATTTTAAATACTTGCGCCCGATTGCGCATAAAACACGGACGAGAGTACATATTAAAAAAAAGCAGGGTGTTAAAAGCACACTGCGAAGGTACAGAAAAAGAGTTTTTTTTGCGGCGGGCTTTTTAATATGCGCGGCATTTTTTGCCGTAACCTCGCAGTTTGTCTGGAGCATAGAAGTGACCGGTACAAAAAGAGTCGGCGATATAAAGGCTGCGGCACTTCTTGCAGGCGTTGACATAGGCGCATATAAACCGTTTTTGCCGGACGGAAATGAGATGAAAAATGTTATATTGTCAAATACCGATAATATAACCTGGGCATGGGTATATTTAAAAGGCACAAAAGCCGTTATCGATGTACGGGAAGCGATATTGCCCCCGAAAATGACCGATTTGACAAAGCCTTGCGATATTGCCGCTGCGCATGACGGAATAATTACCGATATTACGGTAAAGGAAGGCGTGACGCTTTGCAAAAAGAATGATGTTGTTGCGGCGGGGGATATTTTAATAGGCGGAACATATGAAAATGAAGATGGGACCTACAGACTTGAGCATGCGCTGGGGGATGTCTCGGCAATAACATATCATAGTGCAAAAAGAGAAGTAAAGCTTTATAAAGAGCTGCGAAAAGAAACCGGCAAAAAAAAGAAATTTGTTCTGCTGAAAGTTTTTTCGAAAAATATACCGCTTTATTTTAATACCGATATAAATTTTGAGGATTATAAGATAAAGCATGAATGCCGCGAATTAAAATGGGGAAAAGAGCATTATCTCGGAATAGGGCTTGTTTCCGATACTTACCTCGAAGAAGAGGTCAGAAAAATTCCCATAACCCCGGAGGAGGCGGCAGAGGGGGTACGGGATGAGCTTGAAGAACAGATTGCAAAGGAATTGCTGCCCGGTGCAGTTAAGAAAGGCAGCGAGATTTCTTATACCATGTCGGGAGACGATTGCTGTGAGGTCAGTCTTACCATGCAGTTTATTGAAAAAATCGGCATGGAAGTGCCTATAGATGTACAAAATACAAAAGACAATGAGGAGTGATAATTTTTGAATTATGTCGAAATACCGGACACGGTGGACGTGTCAGTGCTTTTCGGAAGCTTTGATTCGAATTTGAAGCTTTTGGAAAAATCGCTCGGGGTTACGATTACCTCGCGCGATGGAAGTATAAAAATAAACGGCGGGGAAGACGAGTGTGAAGATGCCGTAAGAGTGTTTAAAATACTTATGGAAATTATTGAAAAAGGCGATCGGATTGATGACCAGAAAATTCTTTACGCAGTGACAATGGTAAGGGAAAACGGCGGGTATGATCCGAAAATGCTGGGCGATGACTGTATTGCGGTAAATTCACACGGAACGCCGATAAAAACGAAAACTCTCGGTCAGAAGAAATATATAGAATCTATTAAGGAAAATACAATAGTGTTCGGCATAGGACCGGCAGGAACGGGAAAAACCTATCTTGCGGTGGCTATGGCAGTTACGGCTCTGAGAAATAAAGAAGTAAGCCGCATTATATTAACCAGACCGGCGATTGAAGCGGGAGAAAAGCTCGGCTTTCTTCCCGGAGATTTGCAAAGCAAGGTTGACCCGTACTTAAGACCGCTGTACGACGGAATGTATGAAATGCTGGGTGCTGAGGGCTTTTTGAGACATCAGGAGCGCGGGATGATAGAGGTTGCTCCGCTGGCATATATGCGTGGAAGAACGCTTGATAATGCGTTTATAATATTGGATGAGGCACAAAATACAACTCCGGAACAAATGAAAATGTTCCTTACACGTATAGGCTTCGGCTCAAAGGCGATAGTAACCGGAGATGTTACACAAGTCGATTTGCCGGACGGCAAAAAATCGGGACTTAACGAAGCGCAGAGAATACTCGGCGGAATTGAAGGGATAGGCTTTTGCCGACTTACCGATAAAGACGTTGTGCGCCATCCGCTGGTACAAAAAATAATCAAAGCGTATGAAAAACACGAACAGGAGAAGAAAAATGACAGAATTGCTCATAGAGAACAATCAGGAAAAGGTAGAAATAGACAGCGAAATTCAAGAGACGATAAATAAAGCATGCGAAAAAACTCTGGAATATGAAAATTGCAGCTTTGACGCGCAAATAAGCGTCACAATTGTGGACAATGAAGAGATACAAAGGATAAACAAGGAATTTCGCAATAAAGATGCGGTAACAGATGTACTTTCCTTTCCGATGCTCGAATTTGACGAGGACGGAAATGCGGAGGACTGTGATTTTGATTTCGACGGCGAGGAGGCAGTGCTCGGAGATATTGTTATTTCGGCGGAACGTGCGGCGGAACAGGCAAAAAGCTACGGACATTCCTTTAAGAGAGAAATAGCTTTTCTGACCGTTCATTCAATGCTTCATCTTTTGGGATATGACCATGTAACAAGCGAGGAAGATGAAAAGGTTATGTTTACAAAGCAGGACGAAATTTTAAAACAGCTCGGGATAACCAGAGAGTAGCTTTTGAGGGGCTTTTCTATGAAAAATAAAAATTTTATCAAAAGCCTGTCGCATGCGTTTTGCGGAATAAAAGACGCATGCCGGGAGGAAAGAAATTTGAGAATTCATTTTGCCGCAGGAGTTATGGTTTGCGTTTTTGCGGCATTTTACGGCTTGAATAAAACAGAGTGGGCAGTTTTGATATTAACGATTTCTGCAGTTATTACGGCGGAGCTTTTTAATACCGGAATTGAAAGGGCGGTTGATACCGCTACGGACGAAATAAAAGAGAGTGCAAAACTCGCAAAAGATTCGGCGGCGGGGGCGGTGCTTTGCTCGGCAATAGGTGCTGCGGCTGTCGGAGTATGCCTTTTCGGCGATATAAAAAAAATTACATACACATTAATAAATATATTTACGGATGTACAAAATTCGATTTTTTTCGCGGCAGTGCTTGCCGTATGCATCGGATTTTTGGCATTTGCGGGCAAAAGGAGAAAATAATTTTAATATGAAGAATAAAAATTTTAAATCGGGATTTGCGGCAATAATAGGTATGCCGAATGTCGGAAAATCAACCTTGCTTAACTTGATTGCGGGTCAAAAAATAGCTATTATATCGGACAAGCCGCAGACAACAAGAAACAAAATTCTGGCGATATATACAACAGAGAATGAACAGATAATTTTTACCGATACTCCCGGTATTCATAAGCCGCACAATAAATTGAGCGAGTATATGGTGCAGGTAGCAAAGGATTCGATGCAGGATACCGATGTGATAATATTTGTTGTTGATGCGTCAAAGGAAATTCACGAAACCGAAAGGAAAATTGCGGAACAGATAGCAAAAATAGGTCTGCCGTGTATTTTGGTAATAAACAAAATCGACTTAATCAGAAAAGAAAGGCTTCTTCCCATGATTGCGGATTACAGCAACTTGTACGACTTTGAGGAAATTGTTCCCATAAGTGCGAAAACGGGCGACGGAGCGGAGCTTTTGGTGGATAAAATAAGAAATTATCTTGAAGAGGGACCGCAGTTTTACGATGAAGATACCGTTACCGACCAGCCGGAAAAACAAATTGCGGCGGAAATAATAAGGGAAAAAATGCTGAGACTTTTGGATAAAGAGGTTCCGCACGGAATTGCAATAGGTATAGATAAAATGCAGGAGGGTGACAAAATCACTTCGATTTATGCTACAATTTATTGCGAAAAAGCAAGCCATAAAGGAATTATTATCGGTAAAGGCGGAGAAATGCTTAAAAAAATAGGCTCTCTTGCACGCCGCGATATTGAAGAAATGCTTGATAAAAAAGTCTATTTGCAGCTGTGGGTAAAGATAAAGCAGGATTGGAGAAATTCCGATACTATGATTAAGAATTTCGGATACGAAAAAGAATAGCCAAAATAATCTTGTTATATTATCTTCGTAAAAAGCTTAACATAGGTATGAGAGGTTTGACAGACCTCCGCGTATTTATTAATTGCTTTTTGTGCCGATGCGTAGCGGCGGAACGGAGGTTTTTATGGATACTGAGCTTTTGGCATGGAGCGCATTCAGATTAAACGGGAGTATAGAGGCTTACTTGCTGCATTTGAGTATTATGAGAATACTTTCGGAAACGGGGATAACAAATGGAAAAGACGAGAGGATTGATTATTAAACAATCCGATTACGGAGACGGAAACCGTATGCTGACAATTTTCACCGAGGACTTTGGGATAATAAAAGCGGCGGTGTACGGAGTTAAAAGAGCGAAGAGCCGCCAATCGGCGGCTTCGCAGTTTTTGTCGTGGTCGGAATTTGTTCTTTACTTCGGCAGAGGTGATGTCGCTTCGGTAAATTCCGTAACTCCGATAGAAAGCTTTTTTCCTGTATGTGAAGATTTACAGAAGCTTTCGCTTTGCACTTATCTGTGCGATATTACATATCATATTCAGGCTCCGTCGCTGCCGGAACATAAGCTTTTGAGACTTATGCTCAACTCTTTTTATGCCTGCGCGTATACCGATACACCGATAAAAAAAATCAAGGCGGTGTATGAGCTTCGTCTTGCGGCGGAAATGGGATATATGCCCGTACTTTCCGGATGTGCCTCCTGCTGCGAAAAAAAGCCTCTTAAGTATTTTTCAGCTGCAAGGAACGGATTTATATGTGAGGATTGTCATTCGGCTGTTTCGGATGATATTGCTGTTTCGGAGGAGGCTTATAAGGCTGTCGGTTATATTCTGCTTTCCCACGAGAAAAAAATTTTTTCGTTTGATATAACCGACACCGCACTGGAGCAGGTCGGAAACATTTCGGAGCGGTATATTATTTATTGTACGGAAAAAAATTTTTCTTCACTGGAATATCTTAAAAAAGTATTGACATAATGCAAAAAAAATTGTAAAATATAGATAGAAACAAACAGAAACAAATAAAAACAAAATGAATCAAAAGCGGAAGTGAGGATTTATGCCGAGAAGAGATAAGTACAATTATTATTTGGATATAGCCCAAACGGTTGCGGAGCGCGGAACCTGCCTGAGAAGAAATTACGGAGCAATAATCGTGAAGAACGACGAAATTATTTCGACGGGATATGTAGGGGCGCCGCGCGGCAGAAAGAACTGTATAGATTTGGGGTATTGCATACGCATGGAAATGGAAATTCCGCGCGGTGAACGCTATGAAATATGCCGAAGCGTGCATGCCGAAGCAAATGCAATTATTTCGGCAGAACGGCGGGATATGATTGACGCATGTCTCTATTTGGTCGGAATTGAAGCCGATACCGGCGAGTTTGTAAAAAACAGCAGCTGCTGCGCAATGTGCAAAAGAATGGTAATCAATGCAGGTATTGCAAAGGTAGTAATAAGAGATACAAAGGACGAGTACAGAGTTATCGACGTGAACGAATGGATTGACGATGACGATTCACTTAAATTAACTTTAGGATATTAAATTACAAAGGAAAGGCGTGTACATAAAATGGCTGAATTTGAGCATGTGGATATACCTATGAGCGACAGAGTAAAAAGAATGTTGGACAGGCTGCTTTTTCAGACTCCGGAGATAGAGGCGGACAGAGCGGTGCTTCTTACCGAGAGTTATAAGAATACGGAAAATTTGCCTATCATAAAAAGAAGAGCAATTGCTTTTGCATATATTCTTGAAAATATTCCGATTACAATCCGCGATGAAGAGCTTATTGTCGGAAGTGCGACAAAACATTCGAGAGGATGTCAGATATTCCCGGAATATTCATATAAATGGTTAACGGAGGAGTTTGATACAATACAAACCCGTTCGGCAGATCCTTTTAATATTTCGGAAGAAACAAAAAATGAACTGCGTTCGATTGCCGGATATTGGGAGGGAAAAACAAACAGCGAACTGGCAGAATCCTATATGGCACCCGAAACGCTTTGTGCCATGAAGCATAATATGTTCACTCCGGGTAACTATTTTTATAACGGTATCGGACATGTGACGGTAAATTACGGCAAGGTTTTGAAAATCGGCTATAAGGGCATTATGGCAGAAGCGGCATCCGAATTGATTAATGCGGATTGTGCCGATGCGGATTATCCGAAAAAGAGAGAATTTTTGGAAGCCGTAATAGTATGCTGTCAGGCTGTGATAGATTATGCCGAAAGATATGCGGAGCTTGCCGAGAGCATGGCAAAATCCGAAAAAGATATAAAAAGACAAAAAGAGCTTTTGAAAATAGCGGAAAACTGTAGAAGGGTTCCGGCAAACCCTGCTGAAAGCTTCTATGAAGCATGCCAGTCTTTCTGGTTTGTTCAGCTGCTTTTGCAGACCGAATCCAACGGACATTCAATTTCTCCGGGACGTTTCGACCAATACATGTACCCGTATTATAAAAAGGATATTGAAAGAGGTACGCTCACAAGAGAGCAGGCTCAGGAATATATCGACTGCGTTTGGATAAAACTGAACGATTTCCTCAAAGTGCGCGATAATGTGTCGTCAATGGGCTTTGCAGGCTACAGCCTTTTCCAGAATTTGTGCGTCGGCGGACAAACCACGGACGGAACGGACGCGACAAACGATTTGTCCTATTTGTGTATACAAGCGGCAATGCACACGCAGCTCCCGCAGCCGTCTTTTTCGGTAAGAATTTGGAACGGAACTCCGGACGAGCTTATTTTAAAATGTGCCGAGCTTACAAGAACGGGAGTGGGCTTGCCCGCATATTATAACGACGAGGTTATTATTCCGGCACTTATGAGCCGCGGACTTACCTTGGAGGACGCACGCGATTATAATATTATCGGATGCGTTGAGCCGCAGAAAGCGGGTAAAACCGACGGCTGGCACGATGCGGCATTCTTTAATATGTGCCGTCCGCTGGAGCTGGTATTCTCAAACGGAGAGGAAAATGGAGAAAAAGTCGGAATAGATACAGGCGATGTTACGCATATGAAAACCTTTGAGGAATTTTATGACGCTTATAAAAAACAAACTCATTACCAAATGAAATTAATGGTAAATGCGGATAATGCCATAGATATTGCACATTCCGAACGCTGCCCGCTGCCTTTCCAGTCGTGCATGGTGGACGATTGTATAAAAAGAGGCAAGAGCATGCAGGAGGGAGGAGCCGTATATAATTTTACCGGTCCTCAGGGCTTTGGTATTGCCAATATGACCGACTCGCTTTATGCAATAAAGAAGCTTGTATATGACGATAAAAAATATACAATGGCACAGATGAAAAAAGCTCTTGAAGATAACTTCGGCAAAGGCTTAAACGAAGAAGAGGCGCAGAAGCTCACAACTGCTGCGGTAAAAGAGCTTACAGGCAGGGGAGTTAGAGTTTCCGAAAAACAAATTGCCGAGATATTTAAATCATTTATTGACGGCAATTCCTCGGCTGATGAAAAAGCCTTTTACGATAAAATGCTTGAAGATATAGGAAACGTGCCGAAATACGGAAACGATATTCCCGAGGTTGACAGCTTTGCGCGTGATGTCGCATATGTTTACACACGGGAAATTGAAAAGTATAAAAACCCCAGGGGCGGCATGTTCCACGCAGGACTTTATCCCGTTTCGGCAAATGTTCCTCTCGGACAGCAAACAGGTGCTACTCCGGACGGAAGATTTGCACACACTCCGGTTGCGGACGGCGTTGGTCCCGGCTCGGGCAGAGATGTAAACGGACCGACCGCTGCGGCTAACTCGGTTGCAAGACTTGACCATGCAATTGCGTCAAACGGAACTTTGTATAACCAAAAATTCCACCCGTCGGCATTAAAGGGCATGGAGGGACTTTTTAAGTTCACTTCATACATACGCGCGTTTTTCGACCAAAAAGGCATGCACGTGCAGTTTAATGTTGTAAGCCGTGAAACTTTACTTGACGCACAAAAACATCCGGAAAACTATAAAAATCTTGTTGTGAGAGTTGCCGGCTACAGTGCGCTGTTTACAACGCTGTCAAAATCGCTTCAGGACGATATTATAAACAGAACAGAACAGGCTTTCAACAGATAATCGGCGGCAGAACGGAGACAATAAAAATGCGTGAATATGAAAATGTAAGCGGAAGAATTTTTGATATACAAAAATATTCAATCCATGACGGACCGGGGATAAGAACGATTGTATTTTTGAAAGGATGTGCACTGCGCTGTCGTTGGTGCTGCAATCCGGAGTCGCAGGAATTTGAAATACAAACAATGATGTTCGGCGGAAAAGAAAAAACAGTCGGCAGAGATGTTACGGTCGGAGAAGTTATGGAGGAAGTAAAAAAGGATATACCCTATTACAGACGTTCGGGCGGCGGAGTAACGCTTTCGGGCGGAGAATCTCTGCTTCAGCCGGAATTTGCAACGGCACTGCTTAGAACTTGCAGGGAATGTGGGATAAATACGGCAATTGAAACAACCGGATATGCAAAATTTGAGATAATAGAAAAATATCTTCCCTACCTTGATTATATATTAATGGATATAAAACATATAAATTCCGAAAAGCATAAGCTTTTCACCGGAAAAAACAATGAACTGATTCTTGAAAATGCAAAAAAAATTGCCGCAAGCGGGGCAAATTTGACTATTCGCGTTCCTGTTATCCCGGGATTTAATAATACAAAAGAAGAAATAGGCGCGATTGCAAGCTTTGCAAAAAGCCTGATCGGCGTAAAGAATTTACACCTTTTGCCGTATCACCGTTTCGGCGAGGATAAATATAAGGGCTTGGGCAGAAAATATATGCTTGACGGAGTCGCGCTTAACAGTGACGAGCTTATGAACGAGCTTTTGGAAACTGCAAAAAAATCCGGTTTAAATTGTCGGATAGGCGGATAATAAAAAAAATATTCGTTGTCCGAAAAATACCCTCAAACGCAAATATACATAAAATCATAGGGGACGATGTGGGCATCGTCCCCTACATCAATTTGCATGCTTGTAAGTAAAAAGGGACGATTTGAGCATCGTCCCTAAAATTATATCATTCTTCAGTTTTAGGATTAATATCCGAATCTTTATGTGAAAGACTAATCTTTCCTGTTTTCGGGTCAATATCCATAACCTTTACCGTCAGCATTTCGCCAACATTTGTTACATCTTCAACCTTTTCTATACGTCTGTCTGCCAATTTTGAAATATGACAAAGTCCGTCTTTACCCGGCAAAATTTCCACAAATGCACCGAATGCGGTAACGGTTTTTACCAATCCGGTATAAATTTCTCCGACTTCCGGCTCCTTGACAATCATTTCAATTGCTTCTTTTGCCGCGTCGCCCGATTCCTGGTTAACAGCAAATATATGAATTGTGCCGTCATCTTCTATATCAATTTTAGCACCGGTATCGACAACAATTTTTTGAATTACCTTACCGCCCTGACCGATAACCTCACGAATTTTCTCCGGGTCGATGTGCATTGTGCTCACTTTCGGTGCATACGGTGAAAGATGATCGCGCACTTCCGGAATTGCTTTAAGAAGTATATCATCTATAATATAGCATCTCGCATCATGAGTTTTTCTTAAAGCTTCTTCAATTACTTCATATGGTAAGCCATCATTTTTTATATCGACTTGGATAGAAGTAATACCCTTTTTAGTACCCGCTACTTTAAAGTCCATTTCGCCGTAGAAATCTTCAAGTCCCTGAATATCAACCATAGTTGTAAAACCATTTTCGGTTGTTATAAGTCCGCAGGAAATTCCCGCAACAGGAGCTTTGATCGGTACACCGGCAGCCATAAGAGCCAAAGTCGAGCCGCACACACTGCCCTGTGATGTGGATCCGTTTGAACTTAACACCTCAGAAACTGTTCTGATAGCGTAAGGAAATTCCTCTTCTGACGGAAGCACGGGAACAAGTGAACGTTCCGCAAGTGCACCATGACCTATTTCACGGCGTCCCGGTCCTCTTGACGGTTTTGTTTCACCAACCGAATAAGACGGGAAATTATAATGGTGCATATAGCGCTTGGTTTCCTCTTCGTCAATACCGTCCAGGCGCTGCATTTCAGCAAGCGGGGCAAGCGTAGCAACAGTGAGCACCTGAGTTTGTCCTCTTGTGAATAAGCCTGAGCCGTGAGTTCTCGGGAGCAGGTCAACCTCTGCCGAAAGAGGTCTTATCTGGTCAAGACTTCTGCCGTCAACACGTCTGCCCTGTACAAGCCAATTGCGGACAATTTCTTTTTGCATTTTATAAAGAACTTCCTGAATTTCTTCATTAATATCCGGAAATTCATCGCCAAGTTTTTCAACAAGCTCATCGGTGATAACGCCGAGACGCTCGTCACGAACATTTTTATCATCGGTATCGAGAGCATGCTGTATTTTTTCGTACGACGTATTTTTAACAGCGTCCCACAGCTCCTTATTTATGCTGTGAGCTTCATACTCGAACTTTTTCTTTCCTATTTCATTTTTAATTCCGTCAATAAACTCGCAAAGCTCAATGATTGTTTTATGAGCAAATTTAATTCCTTCAAGCATAGTGCTTTCTTCAACTTCATTTGCGCCCGCTTCAATCATTACAACCTTTGCCTTTGTACCCGCAACGGTAACAAGCATTTCGGACTTTTCCCTTTGTTCAACGGTCGGATTTATTACATACTCGCCGTCAACCAAACCAAGCCATACGCCTCCGATAGGTCCGTTCCAGGGAATATCCGAAATAGAAATAGCAATCGAAGTACCTATCATTGCTGCAACCTCTGGCGGATTATCCTGTTCAACCGAAAGCACGGTTGCCACAACAGACACATCATTACGAAGGTCTGATGGGAAGAGCGGTCTTATCGGTCGGTCAATAACACGGCTTGTCAAAATCGCCTTTTCGGACGGTTTACCCTCACGCTTTATATATCCGCCCGGGATTTTTCCGACTGCGTAAAGTTTTTCTTCATAGTCAACGCTGAGAGGGAAGAAATCTACTCCCTCTCTCGGAGTTCTCGAAGCGGTAACGTTTACCATAACAACGGTATCGCCATAGCGTACCAGACAATGTCCGTTAGCCAGGCATGCCATTTTTCCTGTTTCAATGACAAGCGGTCTGCCTGCCAGAGTAGTTTCAAAAGTTCTGAACATAGTAAATTTCTCCTTTTAATCAAGCGGCAAAATTCACATTAGCAGATAGGCACAAAATTTGCGAAAGCCGCAAGTTCTCTGCTTATTTGCTAAAGGTAAATTTTAAAGCCGCTCATTTTATTTTGTAATATATCAAAAGCAAGCGAACAAACTGCCCGCTTGCTTTTTTGCATATAAATTTTTCAAGACTATGCAAGCAGATGAGTACATATCGAATTATTTTCTCAGACCCAATTTGCTTACCAAAGCACGGTATCTTTCAATATCCTGTGACTTCAAATAGTTCAATAAGCTTCTTCTTTTACCAACCATCATCAAAAGACCGCGTCTTGAATGGTGATCCTTTTTATGAATGTTCAAATGCTCGTCATTCAAATGATTGATTCTTTCTGTCAGCAAAGCAATCTGTACTTCGGGAGAACCTGTGTCGCCCTCGTGAGTTGCGAATGTTGTAATAATTTCTTGCTTACGTTCCTTAGTCATGCAGATTTCACCTCCTATAATAAATGATCCCCATATGCTGAGAAACCGTTGGTGATTCGGTTATCCAAGCGTAGGTTTAACTTAAAGTCCTTGTTAATAAAGCAAACAAAATTATTTGCGGTTGAAACGTCTGTTGAATTTTTCAACACGACCGCCTGTATCTACAAGCTTCTGTTTACCGGTGTAGAACGGATGACAGTTCGAGCAAATTTCAACTTGAATATTTTCTTTTGTTGAGCCTGTCTCGTAAACAGCACCGCAAGCGCATTTTATTGTTGTCGGCTTATAATCAGGATGAATTCCTTCTTTCATCTTCATTCCCTCCTTATAAGAAATTAGATTCACAAAGAACCGTCTTATATTATAACATACATTTTCAAAAAATGCAAGATATTTTAAAAATTTTATAGAATTTACTTGAATTTTTTTTATTTTATGTTATAATTTATATTGGAGAGGCAAAATTTCCTCTTATATTTATATAAATTTGATATTAAAGGATGTGATTTTTATGTTTCAGAGGAAAATCGAAATGGCAGTAATGACAAGCTGTTTTGCTATCTCTGTTGTATTTTGTCTTTATTATTTGTCAACTACACATTTCGAATTTATGCTGGCGCTTTTTCATTATATGAAATTTAATATATCCTCTGTATCATACACACTTTTCAGATTTGCACAAATATTAATGGCAATTTTCCTGCTTGTTCCGAAAATAAAGCTCGAAAAAGCAAAAAGATTAAAGTACATAATGTACATAATGGGAATACTTTACATAACCGGCAGTACATGGATTATATACTTTCTGGCAAACAACCCGATTTCAATGCTTGGCGATATTGATGCAACAACGCAATACTTAAAGCTCAACGCATTGAATTTCGGATATTTAATTTGGGACTCATACGACGGCTTTTCCATTTTATTCAGCTTGATTGAAGCAGGGCTTTTTATTGCGATGGGATATTACATAGACAAGCGGCGCAGAAAAACAATTACTCTTTACTGGATTTCGTTTGCACTCAGTATTGGACTTCCGTTTTTGTATGTATACGTAATTTCAGGAACCGGCGTTTTTTCGTCGATGTGGCTGCAAAAAAACACCGTTTTATTTGTCGCACAAGCTTTTATGGGAGCTGGTCTGACAGTTGCGGGGCGCCATAGAATGCTTTGGGAAGAAGTAATTTGGGGATAACTTTTTCGAAAAAATACAATAAAATAACAAAAATTGCTTGACAAATAAATATTTATGTGTTAAAATATTTAAGTATCGTAAATACGGCCCGTTGGTCAAGCGGTTAAGACTCCGCCCTCTCACGGCGGCGACAAGGGTTCGATTCCCTTACGGGTCACCATTTTAGCAATCCGCATAAATGCTTGAAAGTTCAGTGTTTATGCGGTTTTTTCGTGTTTTTAGACCTTGCCGCTTTATGGCACTTTACGGCAATTTACAGCACAAACTGTTGTCAAACTGTTGTCAAAATAATCGGTGCATATGATACAAAAAAAGGGCGGTGTAATACCGCCCTCAATTATTCATACAATCCTGCTCTGTCATTTATGATGAGCTACCTTAGGTCGCTGTCGGTCAAATGCAGACCGTTTTCATCGCCTTTTAATATTCCCTGTCCAACAAGCTTTTGCACGGTCGGTCGCGCCCATTCCGGCATATTTTTGTCGATATAGTTATATATCATCGGCTGTTCA
>CAKSJU010000019.1 GCA_934463455.1 uncultured Clostridia bacterium
AAACTACTTAGATTATATTATCATTTTGGAGAAAATTTTTAGGTTTACACAAAATGATGGATTCCCACAATATTTTTTTATTATGACTTTTTAAAAGCAGTAATTCCGATTTCTTTAAATTACATATTCTATCAATAATCGAAACAGACTTATACTACCACAATATATCAGTATTAAAGTTCATTAACCTATATATGGCTTCTGTAAAAAAATAATCTCCGTATATAATTGGCATATGATGTCCGCTGTCATATGCTTCCGTTCCATTCTGTAAAACAGAATCCTCATTTTCCGACCAATTACATTCTTTTTCGAGTGCAAAAATCATATTAACGGCAGCGTCAGAATATAATTTTTTTTCGCTCTCCGCGACAAAATCAGCAATTTCCATTAACCCGCATGCTGCACAGGCACCGGCTGTTGTATCATACAAAATCGGTTTTTCGGGCTGTCTGAAATCACACAAAGGTATCCAATTTGTTCTTTCGGTACAGGCAATAAAATAATGCGCAATCCTTTTTGCGGTATTAAGATATTTTTCATTATGAGTATATCTATATGCTAAAGCAAAACCGTAAAGTCCCCACGCCTGACCTCTTGACCAACTTGAATTTTCCGCATATCCCTGTCCTTTATGCGCTTTTACAAACTCACCGGTAAGAGGATTATATTCATTTATATGATTGCACGACCCGTCATCTCTTACATGATAAGCGGCTGTTTTATCGGCATGAATATTAGCAACCATAGCAAAGCGTTTATCGTTCATTTCTTCGGAGGCTCGATATAGTAGAGGAATATTCATCATACAATCGATAATTGCCCAACCATTATGTGACGTATTGCCCCAGTCATTCCACGCTCTCAAAAAGCCTGCATCAGCGTTAAATCTTCCCATAAGATGATTTGCCGCAATTAAAAACCTGTTTCTTTGAGTTTTGTTCCCGGTAAGGCGATAATCCATTCCGGAGGAAATATTCCACATAAAGCCTACATCGTGATGAAGCGAATCGTATTGCATTAACGCGGCATCCATAATATCCATGCTGTGTCTCGCTGTTTTTAAATATAATGTATTTTGTGTACCCGAATACATTAAAATCATAATTGCTGCCCAAAAACCGTTTGTCCACCAACACACATCTGTTATTTTTTTGTCATCAAATGCTCCATTTACAGTTGTATACGGTAATTTGTCGTATGCCGATATCGCCGTTTTTGACAGCTTATTATCTAATTTTTCCCATATTTCATTTATTGTTGGTCTATCCATGTGCCACCTCTTATATATTTATTAAGACAAGAGTAAACAATATTTCTTAATCCGCTCCAGAACTTATTTGATTCCCGAAATTTACCCGCATATCTTTAAATTCGTAAAATTCATATCACATTTTCTTTCGCGATAAAATCAACAAACTTACGCAATATGTTCTCAATTTTATTGTCAAAACATTGCAGTTCTTTTCTCCATACATTTTCCCATTCTAAAGAAATATATCCGTTGTAATCATTATCTTTGAGTATTTTAAGTATTTCTTTTATAGGCAATTCTCCCTCACCGAGGGGAGTATATCGGTAGTCATGTTTTAACGGGTCTGCATCTCTTTTTCCGTCCTTGAGATGAACATGAGCTATCTTGTCACCTATGTATTCCCATGTTTGGGAAGGCTGTTCAAAATCCTCAATCGGATGAATAATATCCCATATTACTTTAACATTCTTTCTGTCAATGTCACACAAAAGCTTTTTCAATACCCGTCCTGTCGAAAATTCGTTATGAGTTTCAATCCAAATTTCTTTTTCGGTTGAATCCGCCAATTCTTTTACGGCACTGACTATACCGTTATAATCTATTTCTTTCTTTGCGTATGTTTTCATAACCGCAAAATTTCCTAAAAAAATCCGAATTGCTTTGACTTTTGTCATAGATATTTCTTCCAGAATATGCTTTGCCCTATTTATTTCTTTTTCATTATATCCCAAAAAGCAAATGCCTGTTCCTATGTCAACAACGTTAAGTGATTCGTCATAACAAAACGTTCCGTTTTCTGTCTGACGAACTTCAACGCCGTCAATTTTGAACTCTTCACAAAGTGATTTTAATTTTTTTGCGTCTGCCGACATACATGGCAATGTGGAAAAACACAGCTTAATTTTATTCATATCTTTCACCTATCCAATAACAGTCATGTTTTCTGCCTGTTTTTTTGTAATAAGATTTTTCAGTTCTCCGCCGTTAAAAAACTCTACTGCATCATCTATAAGAAATGAGGTTATAAATTTGCGGCGATCATACGTAGGTCCACCCATATGCGGAAACAATATAACATTATCGAGTTTTAATAATTCACTTTCGGGAGCAAGCGGTTCATGCTGATATACATCAAGAACTGCGTGAAATCTGTTTTCTTTTAAATTTTCAATAAGAGCTTGTTCATCTATAACGCTGCCTCTGGAGGTGTTTACAAACAATGCACCTTTTTTTAAAAGCTTGAAATGCTTGTCATTTATCATATTATCTGTTTCCGGCTTTTTCGCTGTATGTACCGTTACAATGTCACATGTTTTAAATATATTTTCAAGACTGTCATATTCATAGCCCATTTTTTCCGCAAAAGCATAATCTATTTCAATTTTTGAATATACCTTTATTTTTGTTCGAAACATTTTAAGCATTGGTATCAGCTTTCTGGATATACTTCCTAACGACACTATACCTACCGTTTTGTCAAACAGACCTTCGTTATGCAAGGGATTCCATATACCTGATTTTAACAAATCGGAACATTCTCCCATTCTCCTAAGTGCCATCAGCATATATGATAAAGTACCCTCGGCGACCGATTCGGCATAATAATTATTTCCGCTTATAACCTTAACGTCAGTATCAAAAACAGATAAATCAACAATACCTCCCACACTTCCGCCTGTGTGTACTATCAGTTTAATATCGCCCAAATCCTCTTTACGTATCAGCGGCTGATTCCAACCTGTAATCAAAATGTCCGTGCCTTTAAGTGCCGTTGCGAGCTCCTGACCGCAGAACGCGTGATCTGTGGTATTATACTCAATCTCTCCTATACTTTTCAGCTTTTCTCTGATTTCGTTCGGGAAAAAGCTCTCAAGCACACCTTTAGTAACTATATTTACAAATATTTTCATTTATTTATCCTCATCAATCTGCCTGCTGACAGGCCATTATTTGTTAAATATTACAATTTCGCTCAGAGAATTACTTCTCCGCCCGGTTAATATCCCAGAGTAATCATTGCCTTGATGTATATAATTATTTATATCATCAACATTACCCGTGAATCCTTTATTTTAGAAAAATCAACTACTGCAGCGGTTACAGATTGGGGAATGATAGTGGAGTTAAAAACAGACTAATTGTCGTTATATAATGCTTAAAAGTTTTTTTCATGATACTTCACCTCTGTTTTGTTTATTTTATATTCATAAGTGAAGTATAACATTAGAGCATAGTAAATTCAATATGTAAAATTTATTATTTCATATCACTTTTTATTATTTTATTACTAATTACAATTAAATCTTTAACGGAATTATATTTTCTTCATACGTACCGCCCAAATTATCGGTAAAAACAATTTTTATTTCGTTATCTTTAAAAATTATTCCTGCCCCCGCAAAAGACGGCTCGGTTTCCCGGTGTTCATTATTCTTTTTTATGTAAGAGCCGATTAATACAGGACACGGATGCCCGTAGGCATCGTTTTTATCGCCGGGAAATTCCAGATTTAATTTATGAGTATGACCGCAAAGCATCAGTTCAATATTTATATCATTTTTCAACATATTTGCCCAATGGGTATAAATATCTTTCTCAATATCAAACGGCGGATTTTCTTTTCTTGTAAATGGAGTATGCACTACAACAATTTTGTGCTTAACATCCTCTGCCATATACTCATTATCGGCATCTTTTATCAGGCTTTCTATGTATTTTGTTTCTTCTTTTCTAAATGCGTGACAACACATAGTATTACCGTATTCGGGGTGATTGTCATTCTTGTCTTCGCCACAGTCCAGTACCAAGCCCCAGATATTTCCCAGTCGAAAAGAATAATAAGATTTTCCGTCTTTAAAAGGAAAATATTCACATATTTTTTCGGCGGAAACACCACGGTTATCATGATTTCCTTTTGTACATACAATAGGAATACCGCCATGGGTAATCTCTGATGCAATTATATAGATGTTATCGAAATTTTCGACACATCTGCTGTCTTCAATAACATCTCCGTTGAGTATGAGAAAATCAGGTTCCCCATAATTATTTTCGAAAATTTTTTCTGCCTTTATTGGTTCATCAAGCATATTGTGTGCATCTGCTATGTGATAAGCCTTAACTGTACCGTTTTCAACAGGTGAGAATGGGTATTCTATAGTTATAACATCAGACGTTTTAGAAAAATAAGGTTTTCTTTCGATTATTTTACGATAACAAACAAAGTATTTTTTTTCACGGTTCAGCTCGCTCATAGGAACGATTATTTTATGTACTTTAACATCTGACCTTAATATTCCGTTTGAATTATCAAAATATTCCTCATTTCCTACTCTAACCCACATCAAAGTCGGTGAAGTTACAGGAATCATTATATGATAAAAATTTCCTACAGCAAACACAGCCGGATCATTTTTTAATGTATTCATGCCTTTCAGTCCTTTCTTTTGGATTTACTATTGTTTCTGGCATCGGTGTGCGGAGCAACAGCATCATTTCTTAATTTGTAGGAAATTGCGTAAAACGCAATGACGGAAAATCAAAAATGCTACCTTATTCCTACGCCCGCAGGCGGAGCTTTTATCAAAAGCTTTTTTATAAAAATGTGTTCAACGGAGATTGAGTGCAGCTTTTGGCACTCACATTTTTTGGTATGCTTTTGAATTTTCCGTTCATCCCTTTTTTATTCCTTTTCCTTATTCTTGCGAATCGTATTTTTTCAGCAGCCTTGAAAAAGTTTGTGTTGTATTACATCCGACCATTTGTGCAACATCTTTCATTTTATATGTTGGATGTTCTTTCATAATCTGTTTTGCTTTTTTGTATTTATAGTACATCAGATAGTCTTTAAAATTTGCTCCCATTATTGTTTTAAAGGTTTTACTGACATATGTTTCCGAAAGGTTAAGCTGCTGCGATATATCATATAGGGATATGTCGTGCTGATAGTTGTCACTTACATACTGTTCTATAGTATGTCTTATTTTAATTATTTTTGAAGAACGTTCTGAGGATATATAATTTACAATTTTTTCGATAAGGAAAATACTCTTTTCGGACAATTCTTGTGCTGACGTGGTTTCCCTTAACTCAAGATACAAAATAGTATCCTTTCCAAATACTTCAGCTGATGTTACATTTACTTCCGAGAGTATTCGTGAAATGGTTGCAAATAGCATTGTTACAAGCAATGAAAAATTCTCATTCGTCGGAATTGAGGGGAAGTTGACATCAATAAGCATTTTAATATCTTGACGGACTTTACCCATATTCAACGTATTTACGGCAGAAATCAAATCCGATTCCACTTCTGTCGGATAAATAAAGGTTTCGCCTGTGGTTGTAATATCTACATCATGTATTGTAAATATTTTCGAATCAGAATTCTGAAACAACTTGCATTTTGAAGTGAACAGTGCTTCATTATAGGATTCGTGCAAATCTGTAAAATCATAAACATTTTTTCCTATATATGCAATAAGGCAAATGGAAAGCTTTTTTTCTATTTCTTCTATTGCGTTGTTTAAGATTTCTTTAAATTTATCCTCCTCAAAATGAGAGTGGATTAAAACATGAGTGTCGGGAGTAACATTTACTACCTTAAAAAATGAATACTCCGAAAATTTCTCATATAGCAGATTTGTTATTATACTTTTCATGGATGAAAAACGAACCTCAGATATAGAGCTGTAAAGATTTTCATAATCGCAATACATTAAAATGGCTACGGAAAAATTATTTGTATTCGGCAACAAATTACGGTGCTTTAACAACCTGCTCAAATTTTGTTTTTCATACGTTCCCAAAAGTGCAGTTATAAGCATTTGCTTTTCCAAAACTTCGTCACTTTCTTTTATGTAATTTTGCATTATGTCGTTTTTCTCATTTATTTCATCAACAAATTTACCTATGGTTGCAAACTCGTCCTCGATTTCATCATCGTTTTTATCAATCTTGTCCAAAAGTGTTGTTACAGGCTGATAAAGCCGCTTTGCAAAACGGTTTGAAAATATAAGCCCGCACAGTAATATTATTGTAGACAATAACAAAGAAAGGCATATAGGTATAACGAAAGAACGTGTCCTGTTGTAACGATTTGTAAAGCATAATATCTCTATTGGAGTTGTAATCATAGAAAGATTTGCGTCAGCTTTGGATTTAATATATTTGCTTGATTTATCATTAACAAACAAAGAAGCGGCTGCTTTTGCTTTATCTGCATCACTGACATAAATTAAGTCATCATGTAATTTGAATGCAATTGATATGTTTTCTTCTTTCAAACCTAAAACAAAATAATCTAAATAATATGAAATTAAAACATAAAACGGCGCATTGAATTTGTCATTATTATAGGTTGAGATTATTAAATAGTCGCCGGAAATAAAGAAATGTGTATTATTTCCGGAATCGCTGCTTTCATTTATTTTCAGATGTGAAGTCAAATCTGCCGGCTCTAAACCAAGTTCGCGTGCAAAATATGCATAAGTCATAGAGCTTCTGCTTGATATAACCGTTTTTGAATCATCAAAAATTATTGATATGGAACGGATTGACGGGGAGGCAGAATTGGCAAAAGATGTTAATGCGGAATATAACTTGAGCTTGGAATATGTATCGTTATTGTTGATATATTTTTCAAGTAATTCATTGCCTAACAATTCATTATATATTGCGTCATACTGAATGCTTAAAATAGAAAATTTATTTTCTATAGAAGCAGAATTTTTATTTACGGCCGCACGAATATTTTGCTGATTAAGCAATGAAAAGAAAAGCAACAGGAGAACAAAAAAAATTCCTGTATAAATAGTACAGAAGTATGCTATTGTACGCAGGCTTTTCTTAAATAACATAGTAACACTCCCTTTAGTAAAGTAAAAATAGCTACGTGCAAAACTCCAAGGATATAGAGTTTATTCGGTTTTACAGATGTTTTATCAGCTTTTTATTTCATACGTTCCGCACCTCTCTAACTACTGTACTATGATAACATATTAATTGTTTTTTGTCAAATAAAAAATACTCAATAACAAAGAAATGTACAAGAATAACAAGTTTTGATAGTTGAACAAAAAAATAAAAAATGTTATAATTATACCATAGTATAATCAAGGAGAGAAAAGCATGAAAAACAAGGAATTTATTTTTAATAAGCTGAATGAAAAAAAAGTTTTAATTGCCGCGCATCAGGGAACATTTGGCGGAAATATATGTTCCAATACAATCTCATCCGGAAAGAATGCACTTTTACACGGAGCGGATATTATTGAAGCAGATGTTACCAGGGATTTGGAAGGTGTATTATATATGTTTCATGATGCGCATGAAAAATTTAATTTTGCCTCCGATAAACATATACCGGAAATGACAACAGAAGAGGTATCGCAATTAAGGGGATTTAATTCAAATGGTGATAAAAGGAAAACAGGAGTGGATAAGCTAAAAGATTATCTGAATTATTTCCGGGGGAATGATTGTATGATAAATCTTGACAGATGCTGGGACATTTGGGATGATGTTAATAAAGTCGTGGCTGAATTTGATATGTTCGATAGGATAATTTATAAAAGTCCGGCAGACTCAAAATATTACCGATATGTGAAAAACAGTAAATTTCCAATGATATATATGCCGATAATTTCATCAAAAGAACAGGCAGAAGAAGCTCTTTCGTACGGAGAGTGCATTGCAGGATTTGAAATTTTATATACAGATGATTCATCATATTTGATTAGCGAAGAATTTATAAACAAATGTAAGCAAAACAAAATTATTTTGTGGTCAAATTCTATAGTTGTTAACGATACCGATATTTTATCGGCGGGGCATGACGATAACGCAATTATCGAAAAGGGCTTGCCTGAGTGGAAGTGGCAATTGTCGAAAAAATTCGATATAATTCAAACCGATTGGCCTGCTCTTTGGGTGAATTTCAGAAAAGAATATTTTAAATAATTGAATGAGGAAAGCGTATGAATACATATTTTAAGAATAAATTACGGGTAATCTTATTTGTTATAATTTCAATGTCGTTTTTGGATGTTCCGCCTTTTGTCAAAGCGGAATCGACACCGATTTCAACAAAAGACGGTTATTTGGATGTTGAAATTGAGGATATGCCGTACAATCACGATTTTTTCGGAATTATTGAAGATGAAATGTTTTCGGGCGGCAAGGCTCTAAAGCCGTCAAGCGAGGATAAAACACTTCCGGATCCGACCGATGAGGCTCAGCTTGATTTAAGCTTTACGGCAGATAAAGGGGGAACATATCAACTTTGGGTAAGACACACGGCAGAGATAATAAATCAGCGCGGTCAGTCTGTATTTTTGTCTTTGGGGAACGGAGTTTATTCCAATTTTAGATTAACGGCAGAGCCAAGAGATCCCGTATGGATAAAAATCGGCTCAATAACCGTAAAGGAAGGCAATGTGGGCAGTGTAAGATTAAGAAGAAGGCAAAGTGCATATATTGGATTTGACCGATATATTGTCACAAAGGATGCGTCTTTTGTACCTTCAGATATCGATCTTGGCATAACAGAACAACAAAGCGAAGGTAAGAATTTTAAAATAAAAGGCGGTCAAGGCTCTTGTGAAGCAGAGGATATAACAATATTCAGAAATTTTGATTTAACAAGCAGCTTTAAAATGTCCGGCGAAACGGGAATTAAAAATACCGGTGCATCGTCGGCATCAAATGTAAGCACCAATCAAGCTGACGCAAGATTCAGCTTAACCTGCGATGAGCCGGGAACATATTATGTTTGGGGTTATGTCAGAGGAAATTCAAGCTCGAATATTATACTTTTATCTGTAAACGGCGGAAACTATGAGCAGATTTCAATAGATAATACCGGTGGAAAATTTCAATGGCAGAAACTGTATGTTTTCTCTTCTACGGAGAGAAATCAAAAAAACGACATAAGAATAAGAGTAAATAAAGGCTCATCGGAAATTGACAAATTCGTTTTTGTTAATGATATTATGAAACAACCGTATGGACTGCTTGGAAATTTGATAGAAAAGGATACAAAGGTTACTAATCCGTATGCCGATGTTGATATAGAACTTCCGCAAAAGCATCCGAGAGTATATTTTGCGGATGGCGATATTGAAAGAATACTTGCCGATAAAGATAAGGATGACAATGTAGTTGCATGGGAAAAATTAAATTCTTACATTAACGCCGGATTGAGTGAAAACTTTACCGGTAAATTATCATCACCGCAGTCGGGAAAATCCAACGCAAACAGCAGTACGGAAACAACCATAGAATCACTTGCTTTTGATTATCTTGTAAACAAAAATGTACAAAGCGGCGAAAAAGCAGTTTTGGCAATGAGAAATTATCTTGAAGGTGTTGTGTTTACAGGTGCGTATTCCGATACATATGTGCGTGGTGCAGGTCAACTTATATTCCATGTTGCGGAGGTTTACGATTGGTGTTATGACCTTTTGGACAAAAATACAAAAAAATATTTTATAGAAAGATGTATTGAAATAGCCGGAGACGGCTTGGAAGTGAGATGGCCGTTTAACGGGAACGGAGTTTCGGGACATACGGCAGAGGCACAATTACAAAGAGATTTACTTGCATTTTCAATAGCTGTAGCAGACGAGAGACCTGATATATTTAAAAGAATGATGGGTGTTTTGTATGAGAACTATGTTCCGCAAAGAAAACGAATATACGAAGCACATATGCCTAATCAAGGCAGTCAGTACGGATGCTATCGCGGAAGATGGGAACTTTTGGCAGCTATTTTGATGGAAAAAATAGGTGTTCATGATTTTTACGGTGAAGACCAGCATTATTTCCCATATTGGTATTTGTATGCAAGAAGACCTGATGGCTTGATTTTCAGAGACGGCGACGCAAGAATAGACGGCAGAGCTGTGGGAGAATATCTTACAAGACCTGATATGATGCGCGTTATGTTGCTTTCATCATATCTGTATAATGATGGATTCTTAAAGGAGGAGTTTAACCGTCAATTCGGACTTGGAAAGAGCTTTGCAGCCGGGCACGACGGTATGTCTCCGGTGGAATTTATATGCTTTTACAGGGCGGATTTAGAAACAAAAAGCAGTAAAAGCCTGCCTTATACAATGTATTTCCCGTCACCAAAGGGTGCTATGATTGCCAGGACGGGTTGGAATGACGGAATGGATTCGGATGATGTGGTTGCATATATGAATTTGGATGAATACAATTTCGGAAATCATGACCATATAGATGCGGGACATTTCCAACTGTACTATAAAGGTCTTTTGGCAGGAGATATGGGTGGATATATCACATATGGTTCAGCGCATGACAGAGGATATTTTAAGAGGAGTGTTGCTCATAATACGCTTGCCGTACGAAATCCTCAAAGCCCTGTTACATTCCAGGGTTATACAACTTATGATGGAGGTCAACGTTCACCGAGAAATGGTTCGGATATGGGTGCAGATGTATTTAAAACTGAGGATGCACATTTTGCGGAAATTTTGGGGCATGAATTCGGTGAAGACAAAAATAAACCGTTCTATTCGTATCTTTCGGGTAATTTGACAAAGGCATATAACAGCGATACTGTTGAAAATTATGAGAGAAGCTTTATGTTCTATAATTTGCAAAACAAGGAGCACCCCGCTGCTATGGTGATTTTCGATAGGGTGACTGCAAAAAGTGCTGAATATAAAAAGGCATGGCTTTTGAACGGACAAATGAAACCGGAGGTTGCGGAAAACAGAACAGTATTCACGAATAATGAAAACGGATATAATGGTAAAATGATAGTTGACACACTTTTGCCTGAAAAAAACAATACTGAAATATCAGTAATAGGCGGAGAAGGCAAGGACGCATGGGTTTATGATAAAAACTATCCTCAAGGTGCAGAATTAGATCCTACACTTGTGCATGAATCTGTTGGTTACAGAATAGAGGTATCACCTAAAAATGCAGCAGATAAGGATTATTTCTTAAATGTCATACAGGTTGGTGATGCAGACTCATCCGCGGATCCTCTTACACCGACAATCATAAAAAATGAAAGTTGTATTGGTGCTAAATTGAATGATACCGTAACAATTTTCAAAACAGGTTACGGCAGAAGCAAAGAGACAGTTAACTTTTCGTTAGATGACGGTAATTACAAAATATCGGTGTGCGATAATACTGAAGGCGAATGGTCGGTAAAGAAAGACGGGAACGAGATAATGACGATTTCAGCTTCAAAGGATGGCGGCGTACTGTTCTTTGAAGGCACAGGCGGCGAGTATACCATTGAATACAAGGATGATAAATTACAAGAAGAAATTGCTGCTGAAATTTCAGATGACAGTTCCGCTTATAAAAATGATGTAGGCACAAGAATTTACAATAATTATATTTATTCTCCGACATTGGCAAAAGAATTTGATGGAAATGTATATGTTCCGCTGAAGGCGATAACTCAAAAACTTGGAGGCGAGGTATCATGGGAAAACGGAGCGGCAATTGTAAGATATGAAAACGAAACAATTGAAATTGTGCCGGAAAGCGATGTTGCAACTGTAAACGGAATTTCCGAAACAATGCCGTATAAGGCAATGATTGTGGACGGTACTATGCTTGTTTCACCTGTGCTCATATCAAAATATATGTTTACAGAGTGGAAATATGATCCTGTTGTAAAAATAGTTCAGTTCAAGAGCTATAAAAGAGGTAATACGAGAGATATTAATAATCAGCTTTGTTTTGATAACAAACATAAAGAAATTGAGAATTCTCTCACAGTTTATGCTGTTTTGCAAAGTGACAGTGACGGAAATAATATTGAAAATTCAATTGACGGAAACTTTGATACAAGATGGGCTGTGCAGGGAACAAGAAGCAATCCTGCATGGGGCATATATGATTTTGGAAATGTTAAGCAATTAGATACATTGTATCTTGCATTTATGCAGGGTGCAAGCAGAAAAGCATATTTCAGAATTGAAGCTTCGGAAGACGGCAATAAATTTTTCACTGTAATAGAAAATGCCGAATCAAGCGGAGAAACAGATGAATTTGATTCGTATGATTTGGGTGGAGTAAAGGCAAGATATTTGAAGATTTATGGATACGGAAATAATTCTTCTGCTTCTGCATCATGGAACTCCATAACCGAATTTGCCGTTGCAGGCCGATAGTAATTAAGAAATGGTACACACAAGTAGGATGTGGGGCGAAAGCCCCACAAACAAAGTCTACTGCTTAAAAATAAGGGCTGTGTGAAGGCAATACCTGAACGATAAATAATGAAAAATAACGCAAAATGATAAGTTTTGATAGTTGAAACACTGCATTGTTTTAAGTATAATAAATACAAGTATAATAATTAGTACAAATTCGCTGAAAAAAGGAGTTGCATTAAAATTGAAAAAGCGAACAGCGGTAATTCATCAAAAAACATTATGGCAGAATGCCAGAGAACACTGGATTGCCTATTTGATGATTTTGCCTACTATAATTTGGTTTATAGTTTGGAAGTATTTTCCTATGTATGGAATTTTGGTTGCTTTTAAAGATTATTCGGTTTTTAAAGGAGTTTGGGGCAGTGAATGGGTAGGAATGGAAAACTTTAAGGAATTCTTTTCGAGCCCATACGCATGGAGAGTTATCCGAAATACGCTTTTAATAAACATATATAGCCTTTTGACTGTATTCCCGGCAACGATAGTGTTGGCACTGTTGCTTAATGAATTGCGTTCAAAGATATTCAAATCGGGAGTGTCGACGATGTTATATTTACCGCATTTTATTTCTACTGTTGTTGTTGCGGGTATAGTAATCACGTTTTTGTCACCTTCAAGCGGAATAATAAATATACTTATTGAAAAATTAGGCGGGAATAAGACATATTTCTTAACGAAGCCGGAATATTTCAGGACTATATTTATACTTATGCAGGCATGGCAGGGGCTGGGCTTCGGTACGATATTGTATACATCTGCATTATGCGGAATTGACGATTCGCTTTATGAGGCGGCACAGCTTGACGGTGCAGGCAAGCTAAGGCAGATATGGCATATTACTTTACCCGGTATAGCACCTACGATTTCAATAAAGCTTATACTTGCGCTGGGGGGTCTTTTATCGGTTGGAGCAGATTCAATACTGCTTTTGTATCAGCCGATTACTTACGAAACGGCAGATGTTATTGGGACTTTTGTATACAGAGCGTCTATTGAAAATAATAACTATTCGTTAGGAACGGCAGTTGGTTTGTTTAATGGAATTATCGGTTGTATACTTGTTGTAGCTTCAAACAGGTTATCGCGAAAAATAAGCAATTCGAGTATTTGGTAGGGGGTGAGAATAATATGAAAGAAACACTTGGCGAAAAGATTTTTAACGTATTTAACTGCTGTCTTATGATAGTTTTGGTAATAATTGCAATTTATCCTATTTGGTACATACTTGTTGCTTCTTTAAGCTCAGGAACAGCAGTTTCAGAGGGTAGAGTAATATTTTGGATTAAGGATTTTACTTTTGCGGCTTACAGGCAGATTTTTAAAGCAGGAAATTTGGGCAGAGCATTTGGCAACACAGTTTTTTATTCTGTTGTAGGCTCGCTTATAAGTATGGTAATGACAACTATGGCTGCGTTTACTCTTTCAATAAGAGATTTGCCTTTCAAAAAACCAATAACACTTCTGTTCATGTTCACAATGTGGTTCGGTGCAGGAATGATGCCTACATATATTAATATTAAAAATCTCGGGCTTTTAGACACAAGAACCGCAATACTTTTGCACGAAGTTGTTTCGGTGTGGAACTTAATACTTATGAGGTCGTTCTTTGATTCTATCCCAAGTGAAATGGAAGAATCGGCAAAGATTGACGGCGCAAATGAATTTGTATTGTTCTTAAAGATTTATTTACCGCTTTCCACGGCGGCACTTGCTACAATTTGGCTTTATTATTTCGTAGGAAGATGGAACGCATATTTTTGGTCAATGATTCTTTTGACCGATGAGAAAAAAATTCCGTTGCAGGTCGTTTTAAAGAAGTTTATAGTTGAAATGAATGTTAATTTCAGTCAAAATGCAAATATTGACTATACTGTAACATCAAGGGAAACCTCGATTTTTGCAACAATTATGATATCGGTAATACCTATGATAGCTATTTATCCGTTCATTCAGAAATACTTTGTAAAGGGTATTATGATTGGTGCGGTAAAAGGATAAAAATTATATAAAAATCAGGAGGAAAGAAAATGAAAACAAGGAAAAAGGGATTAAGAACTTTATCAGCATTGATGGCTTTAATAATTTCATTAGGTGTAATGACATCTTGCGGTAAAAAAGAGACAAAGCGGGTAAGCAGCGATGGGCTTGAATTAACGGTGTTTATGCACTTCTTCAATTATTGTGTGTACAATGACGATTGGACAATCTTTAAGAAGGCAGCCGAATTGACAGGTGTAAAATTAAAGGGTACTGCATCCGAATCTGTTTCGGACAGCTCACAAGCGTTCAATACAATGCTTGCGACAAGTCCGTTACCGGATATAATTCACTCAAGCATAGGCAATCTGAATGAAATAGGTGAAGATGGAGCTTTAATCCCGCTTGAGGATTTAATTGATAAATATGCTCCTAATATTAAGGAAAAATTTGAAAAATATCCACAACTAAAAAAGAGAGCAACCGCAAATGACGGTCACATCTATTTTATTCCGGGTTCAATATCAGGACTTGATGCGGAAACAATTCCGTCACTCGGATGGTTTATAAGACAAGATTGGCTCGATAAGCTTGGCTTAAAGCAGCCTACAACAATAGATGAGCTTGTTAATGTTTGGACTGCATTCAGAAATGAAGATCCAAACGGAAACGGAATAAAGGATGAAGTACCGTTCTTTACAAGAGTAGGCGGTCTTTCACCGTTGTTTGCACTGTTTAATACACAACCAAATGCTTATATACCCGATGAAAACGGAAAAATTTTTTATACACCTGTAACAGATGAATTTAAAACAGCAATCAAAGAAATTTCAAAATGGTATAAAGCAGGGCTTATTGATGAGGAAGTATTTACGAGAGGCAACCAATCGAGAGAGCAGCTTTTGGGCGGAAACTTAGGCGGCTCTTGTCATGACTGGTTTTCAAGCACAGCTTCATACACAGAAATGTATAAGGAGGCAGTACCGGGAATTAACTTTATTGCAATAGCACCGCCAAAAAATGTAGACGGAAAAATAGTTGAATGGGATTCAAGAACACCTATGCACGGTCAAGGCTGGGGAATTTCAAAAGATAATAAGTATCCTGAAGAAACAATGAAATATTTGGATTTCTGGATGACAGATGAAGCAACAGATCTTATATCATACGGTGTTGAGGGCGTGCACTATGATGTAATAGACGGTAAGAAAGTATTTAAGGACGAAGTTTTGAAAGCAGAAGGCGGAGTTCCTACCTATATGAGAAATCAAGGTCAGGTAGAAATCGGGGCAATCAGAAACTTTGACGCTGAAAAACAAGGTATGACAAAGGCAGCTCAGGAAGCATGGGATACATATAATGACAGCGGTTGGTGCAAAAAGCAAGTAGAATTTGACCAGTTCACAAATGAAGAAAAGAAGATAAACGAAAAATATTCATCAAATATTAAAATCTATGTTGATGAGCAAAGTCAAAAATGGATTATGGGTGCTGAAGATGTAGATGCTACATGGGATACATTTGTAAGCACAGTTAAATCGATGAATTTGGATGAAATGATTAAAATCAAACAAGCGGCATACGACAGATTGAATAAATAGTACCGATTTTGGAGGGAAAAAATGAAATTGATTTTAAAAAATTCGGTAATTGTTCTTTTATTGACCTTTATAGCAGGGACATTTGTCCCTGCTTATGGCATGGAGAAAGAATACGGTCATGGACAAAGTGCGTTTAAAGGTGATTTGTGGGGCTTTACCGATATAACACCATCATATGAATTGGGAGTAGTAAATGATTATCAGGTAACAACCAAAACTGATTATAGAAGTGCAGGTATATCATTTAACGAGCAAGGACTGAATACAAATGTTTCGGATGATTGCAATTATGTACATATAAGCTATATGTTAAGCAATCCGAGAAACGCAGAAATTGTATATGGACAACAATCCAAAAACGGCAGCATCAACAGCTCAAGATATGAGGTAGTTAGAGTCAATAATCCGAATGTTAAAGATGTAACGCTGTATAAAACGGATTGGTATTTTGATATGTCTAAAGGGAACTATAAACTGTTTCTTGACGGAGTGGAATTTAAATCGGGTGATTTCTTTGCTTCGGGCAGAAAAAATGCAACTAACCTTTTTATTGGAACGCCTAACGGCTCTGTTGAATTGGTATTTGGAAAATATGTTTCCGAAAAATTTGATAAAACTGCCAATATGGACGAGATTATTGAATATACACTGACAGATGAATATTATTTATGGCAAAGAACCGGATTTACTGCCGGTGAAGATTTTTCTGGAACGTTTGACAGTGATGGAACAACAGGTTATTCGCTTGTCGCTCAAAACAGCGGAAATACAAATGTGTGGAATTACTATTTAAGCGGCAATAAAAATAATGAAGTGAGTAAAACAGGCAACAATGCAGTTTTACATTATTCATTTGATTTTTGCCCTTACGTTTTAAGCGGAGAGCAAACAATCGGCATTAAAAGTAAAAATGGTGATTGCTTGAATTTTTTGACTATATCGGATGGAAAAATTAATAATAATCAAGGTACATATATAACATCTGCAAAATCAGACAAATTCTATAATGTTGACCTTATAATAGGCAGCAGAGATTATGATTATTATTTGCTGTTGAACGGCAAAGAGGTGTATAAAGGTGTGCTTGATAACTCATGTGTACCGCTGTATCAGATTGTGTACGGTATGACTGAAAAGGATGATACCATGATAATAAAAAATCCGGTTACTACACTATATAAATCGTATGTTGGTGACGTTAAATCGATTATGGAAAATGAACTTTCCACAGTTTCTGTGGAAATCAGGGATTTAACTGTTTGCGGTAATGAAATTTCCTGCGCTTGCGTTTTTTCGGGAGTAAAAATGGATTTTCAAAAAGCAGTTCTTACCTACTATATATATGATAAAGACGGAAATGAAATAGATTCTGAAGCTATCCAAACTGATGTGTCAATGCTATCTGTCAAATATGAGGATATAGACAGGGCATATCCGTACGGGCTGCTCAATATAGGAAATGCCGCTATAGGAGAAGAATTTAAAATCAAAGCAGTTTTGACAGATCAGGATGATAAACAGCTTGCCGAAACCGATGAAGTTATCTATACCGTTCTGAATTGACGGAGAAAGGAAAAGTTATGAGAAAAACAGCATTGTTTCTTGCATTAATCGTTATTTTACAAATGTTTGGTATAACGGTTTTTGCAGATGGTATCGATGAAACGGTTGGGAATATTTCTTTTGTGGGGGATTCCGGAGAAACTATAAGGGCTTTTCCGAACACAAGCAAAGAGCAGAAAATTTATGCAGAGGTTAGTGTAAAAAATACGGGAAAACAAAATCGTAATGTGATATTGTATTTTTGCAGATACAGTACGGAGGATAACACACTAAGTGCCATTACATATACAAAAGACAGTATTTCGGAAAATCAAACAAAGAATGTTAAGGTAGGTATAAGTGTACCGAAAAATTCATCAGAGCACGATTACAGATATTCGGCTTTTCTGTGCGATTCAAATATAGGTGGAAAAGTATGCTGTGCAGAGGCACAATTTTTGGAATATACAACAGAGCTGTATGGGATTACTGTTGCCGGTGTTCCTGTTGCCGATTTTGATAATGGCAAAAATGAATACAAAGTAAAAGTAAACAGCAGCAATGAAAAAATTGTAATTTACCCAAAAAGCGGAACGGCAAAGCTGACATATGTTGATTACAAAGTGCCGGGTAAAACAACGGTGAAAATTGCATCGGGAAACAATAATATCAGAACACTGAATATTTATACCTACAGAGAAGAAGCAGATATGTATTCCTTAACAGGACTTGGATATACTATCGGAAATGAAACAAAAGAGATTTTGGGATTTGATCCGTCACAAACAAATTATGAGATAACTTTGCCGGATAATACATTTTATGTAAAAATAAATGCAAGTGCAATCGGCAATATATCGTATTATGTGAAGGATATTAATGATTCGCCCAATGTCATTGGCGGAGTATCATTCGGAAAAATGAGAACAGATACGACAGGTCCGGCTTATTCAAGTGAAAGGCTTGCCTATAATGCTATAATTCCGATAAAAAATGAAAAGACATATGCAATAGTAAAAGTAGCAAACGGAGATGACAAGAAAACCTATACCATTACATTCAAGTGCAGACAGCCGAGGCTTACAGAGTTTACATTTGGCGAAGGTGTAAATGACACATATACGCCGATTTTTACATCCGGTGCAGGTCTTAATAATGATAATGGCTCATTAACCGCTTCTGACAGAATTTGGGTGGCAGCAAACATTTCAAAGAAATTAGTCGGTGCAAGTTATTTTATGAGTCCGTTCAATAATCAAAATCAAGGCTGGTGGAACAGCGATTCAAGACAAGCGGGCGATGAGTATTTTCACTTTACCGCAGATACTCCGGGAACAGTTTATCTGTTGACAGAGGCTGCTGTTTCAAATTATGCCGATTGGGAGAATGTTAACAATGGCTCAAAGCCTAATTATAATTTCGAGTTGGGAGATAAAAGCTTGAATGATTACGACAGCCCGGAATATTTTCTTGCAAATATCCATTGGAGTGATAATACAGCAAGATGTACCGGCTTGTGGATAAATCCTGTTACTAAGGAAGAAAAAAGCGGCAAAATAGACGGAAGCAGTGCGTATGCACGCGTTTTTGCAAAGAAGTTTAATGCAGGCGAAAAGGTGAGTATAACTCATACAGGATTAAGAGGCGCTCAAGCTGCAAGAATGATATGGGCAGTGAAGTGGGATGATATTGATTTGAATATTCCTACAGATGAAAAGCCGAAACCGTCCATTAAAGAGGACGGAGTGATTCTTGACTACGATTATATAAATAACACAGGTGAAAACATATTGGATAAATATTCGGACAGTTGGAAGGATTTAAGTGCAAACGAAAATAATTTGGATTTGTCTGATATTTCCGGTGGCTGGACAGATGACGGGCTTTTATTAAAAACAGGCTTAGACGATAAAGAAAAAGCAGTTTTGATAGATGCTGCCGATGTGTTTAACAGTTATAATTTTACAATTGAGTTTAAACTCGGCAGTATAGACGATAACGCAAATATTCTTGCTTCAAGTAACGAAAAATTGAGCCTTTGCAATGAAAATAAAAAGCTTAAGTTCTATTTTGCAAGTATTGCGAGAAATCCTATTTCCGTAAATGCCGATGATGCAATAAATAAATTGAATAGAATTACCTGTTCGGAAGAAGATAATAAATTAACATTCAAATGGTATGTTGATGACAAGCTTTTAGCTGAAAAGACTTACAAAAGCTATACAAAGAAAAATACGGACAGTATTATGTTAGGCAGCTATAACAATAAATTTTACAGTGGTAATACAATTATAAAATCTTTGAAAATTTATGACTATGCAAAGAATAATTAAATGGAGGAGAAGTATGAAAAATAAGTTATTTCCCGCAATAATACTTACAGTGATTCTTGCTGCGGGCAGTGTAAGTGCAAGCACTTCAATAATACAGTCGGGAACAAGCAATGTTGTTAATATATACTCTGACGAGCTTTTACCATTTGATATTTTGCCGATAATTGTATTAAAGCCCAATATCACAAAAGAAGATTATGAGCAGGCGCTTAATGATGGTAAAGACATTACCGATAAGGTAAACTATTTGGGCACTGTTGCGGCAAATGCCGAGGGTGTTGCAGAGAGTTATATTTCACTCGATAAAGGATACACGGTAGGCGAAACCTATGAATTTTTAGTAGGTGATAGGGCGGCTCGTATAAAATATTTGAGTAATGAACAGAGACTTTCAATAATCAGAGAATTACTTTCGGCTGATATTTCGGGAGTGAGAAGAATTCTGGCAGACGATGGAGATGCTTTATCGCTCAATACCGATTTATATGAACAGGCTGACATAAATACTGCGGCGGGTATATTATATGAGGATTTAAAAACAAGCCGGATAACTCCTGAAGATGAAAATGCGATAGAGGATATGGCAAAAATCATAAATAAGGCAATGGTTGTAGATTTGGCAAATAATAACAAATTGACCGATAAAGCAATTATTGATGATTTTTTCACAGGCGGCGAATACAAGGCTGTTAATGATGCTTTAAAAGATAAAATAACAGACAGCGGTATTAAATCGTATATAACAGATGTACAAAAAAAGGGGTATTCGGATTCGAAAGCTGCCGAAACGCAATTTATAAAGGAGCTTGTTTTAAAAACAATTTGTTATCCGAAAATAAAAACATCTGCCGAATTGGTTAATCTTATAACAAATTACGCGGATACGCTTGGTCTGAATTTAAATAAATTCAACACCCTTTCAGGTAATGCGAAAGGGGAAGTAATGATTGCCTTAAACAGTAAATGTCCGTCATTGAACAATATTCAAACTGAACTTGATGCACTTGTAAATAAAATTGCATCTTCGGAAAACACAAATTACACATCCGGCGGCGGTGGCGGCGGCGGAGGAGCATCAAGCGGAGAATTCTCGGGAGTAACGGGAGGAGCGCAAAGCGGCAGCGTTTCATCAGACAAAGTCTTTGATGATTTAGACGATTGGGGATGGGCAAGAGATTCTATACTGAATTTAAATTCGATTGGAATTATTAATGGTTACGAAAACGGTAAATTTATGCCATCAAATCCCATAACACGCGAAGAATTTGTAACAATTATTGTAAATGCTTTTTTCAAAGATACTGCTTTATCTGACATAAGCTTTAATGATGTAGATGAGACAGCATGGTATTGCAAATACATAAAAAAAGCAGTATATGCCGGAATAATTTCGGGCATAAGCGATGATTGCTTTGGTGTAGAGCAAAACATAACAAGACAGGATATAGCGGCAATATTAATGAGGGTTGCAAATGGGGCTATATCATCTTCAGGCAGTGCGGAAAAATTTGATGATGACGATGATATATCGGATTATGCTAAAAATGCAGTTTATTCATTAAGAGAAAAAGGTGTTATAAACGGTGTATCCGAAAATGAGTTTGCACCGAAGAAAAATGCAACAAGAGCCGAAGCTGCTGTTATGATTGACAGATTTATGAAGGCAATAGGGAGGTGATTGGCTTGGCGAAGTTATTTAAACGATTAATATGTACTTGTTTGGCAGCTTTTATGCTTTTGCCGTCATATACTCTTGCCAACGACAGTGATAGTTTGACCGATTTGGGTGATGAGCTTTTATACGGTCTTGAAATTATTGACAGGGACGAATCCCCGGAGGGTACTGTAACACGGGGACAATTTGCGGATATATTCACAAAGTCCAATATGCTCTACAGTGAAGATTTTGTTCCTTCAAATCCGTTTTCGGACACTCGGGAATCTGACTATTTTACGTCAATAGAGATATTGCATAATTTAGGAATAGTGACAGGTATGAGTGATAACAAGTTTTTACCTGATGAATTTATGAAAACAGAGGATATGTTAAGACTTTTCATAAATGCGTTGGGGCTTGAAGAATATTATCGCATTTCAGGCGCTACGGTATTAAGTGCGGCAAGCGAATTGGGTCTTTTAAAAAATGTGCCGTATTCAGATACATTAACAATAAAAAATCTTATGAAAGTAACCTATAATTTTTTGACGGCGCCGATAGGTAAATATTCACTCAGCGACGGCAAAAAGTTATCAATAGATAATAATGACAACGTTTTGCATGCAAAGTTTAAAATCGAAAAAATAACCGCAACTGTTGTAGAAAATGAATTGAGCGGTATTTGGGCAAAATCAAATCTCGGAAAAGGCTGCGTCAAATTAAAAAGTGATGCGGGTATGATAATAGCCAATACACATGGCACGGATATTTCCGATTATTTGGGATATACTGTAGATGCCTTCGTTGAAATTGACGATGAAAATAACGTAATAGTTTTTGAGGTAAAAAAAGGAACAAAGACTTTAAAGATTGACATTTCCAGCATAAATTTCGGCGCGACAGACATTACAAAGCTTGCATATGAAAATGACAAAGGAACAGAAAAACGGGTAAGCTTCTCAAATATACCGGCAATAATATATAACGGTGTCTATTACGATGAAGGAGTTTTCGATTTTTCAAAGCTTGAAAATTATGAAGGATATGTAACTCTCATAAGCAGCAGCGGAAATAATACTTACGATATTGTAAACATTACGGCTTACACCGATTATTATGTTGATAATGTTGAATATTCAAACGGTGATATGTATATTTACGATTCGGGTAACAATCCGCCGCTTATATTAGGTCCCGACAGTGCAAATCTATCAATATATTTCCCGAACGGTGCAGAGGCAACACCGTATGAAATTCAACACGGAATGTTGCTGACGGTAACAAAATCTGTTGATAATCAGAATGTAAGAGTACAGATTTCGGAAACAGCGGTTGAGGATGTTATTGTAAGATATGACTCTCAATATAAGACTTTGCAGACAAGCACTGCCGAATATAAGGTGACATCTTCGTGTAATTCGGAAGATATTAAAGTAGGAAAAAAGGCAACAATATATATTGATTGCGAAGGAAGAGTTGGCTGGGTAGAAACGGTGGAAAATGACGGATATACCTTTGCTGTTCTTGTAAAGGTGATAGTGGAAACCGACGGTGAAACCGCTGCTGTAAAAGTGTATGAATCATCATCAAAATTTACGATTTTAACACTCGCTGATAAGCTTAAAATAGACGGAGTAAAATATAAGGATGCAACCTCGCAGGGGGAAGCATTAAGCAATATCAAAATATCGGGCTTTTTGGAAAATACATATCCAATCAGATACAAAAAGAATGACAGCGGGCAGGTAACTGAGATTGATACACCGTATTACAATGTCGGTGTTGAATCAAAGGACACTTTGAGAATTGCGATTAATAAAGCTACAGTGCTGTATACAAACGACAAAATCGTAGGAAAGAGTAAGGTTTTAAAATCAACGGCAAAAACATTTACAATACCCGGTAATGCCAATGATGCCAAGTATGAGGAGTTTTATTCAACAAGCGGACTTTCTGTGGGAAAGAATGATAATGTTGTTGTTTTGAGCACAAAAGATAATTCGATGTATGCTGATGTGGTTGTAATTATGAAAGAACAGTCGACATATGCGCCGTTAAATCATGACAATAAGCTTTTTATGGTAAGTAATGTCAATAGGGTGTATGACCCAATAACTGATGAAATAAGCTTAAAACTGACAGGAATAGAAAGCGGCAGCGTGAAAAGCTACTTAATATATTCAAGACTCGATAAATCACAGGTCGAGGATTTAAAAGAGGGTGATGTTGTCAGATTGGCATTTTACAACAGTAGAATTCATAATATCCAAAAGGTATTTGAAGTAAATGAAGATTCGCCGGATATACTGGGAATATATAAACAGCCGGGCGGAGCAAACGGTGTATTTGATAATGAATGCAATTATGATATGTACCATTGCGGATATGTCAGAAAAAGAGAGGGCAAGTATCTTGAAATATGGACTGCAAGCTTAACAAAAAAAGGGGCTCGGCAGGAAATAACAAAATCTACCTCATGGACAAATACAGATAATTCTAACGAAGAATACCGTGTGATACAAGCAGTTGACATTGCCGTTTACGATTCAAGCAGACCAAAAGGTAAAAGGGTATATGTCGGAGATTTGGAGGATATTCCGTATTATGAAGGACAAGGACAATATGCCTTTGTAATAGAAAGATACCGCAGCCGTACACCGAAAGAATTAATGGTTATAAAATAACAAAATAGCAAAAAAACGAAAGGTAATCACAAATATTGATTGTTGTATTTGCTAAAAATATTTGGTAAAATTCAATTATAAAGTAAAACTACGGAGCTGACTATATAAAAAAATTAAATATAATCAGCCGGTATGAACATTGAAAATATAAATAATTGTGGATTTTGCGGCATGGCAAACAAGCTTTCAAAGAAAGGCAATTTGTAAATGGTGATTTAATGCTTGCGTACAACAAAAACTCAGAACTGAATTGCTGCCCTCAGCTGACGTTTTTGTGTAATAAGCATGGAAGACCTCGTTATTGTTGATTACAGGCAAAAAAATACAGTGAGCCTTTCTTCGTAACAGCCGTATGCCGCAGGATTGATAAGCGCAGCCGTATATCGGTTATCAAGAAGATATTTAAGCAGAGTAAAATGGTAATGCCCGGTATCTTCCATCCCGATAAGAAGCTCCGGCTTGGCGCAGCTGCTTAGTTTTTTGATGAGATGCGGGATTCCTATTCGATTGTTATCAAAAACAGATTGATTAAAGAGGATTTCGCCGGCTGCTTTATCAATTACGGGGGTTTTAAAATATAAATCCACATTATTTATATAATATAAATAAACCAAACCGTAATCAACCGCGGACTAAAAGGTTGATAGAAAGGAGAAAGGTATAATGCAGCGACAATTACATTATACCGGATATTAAAATGAAGAAAAGAATTATTTCTGCTTTATGTTCGTTAAGCATGCTTTGTTCAGGAATAATTGCACCGCTTACGGGAAGCACTGCAAGTGCCGCGGCAACAGATGTATCGCAATATCGTACATATAGCAGCACAGCAATGGAGAAAAATTCGGGAACATATGTCCAGACAGAAGATGGGTATAACTTTACAGGCACATGTGTTGCAAGTGCAGGTTCCACAAACCACTTTGCAAGCATAAACTTGGCAGTGAACAAAAAGGAACCGGGCATAAGAGCAAAGGTAAGTGCTGATAAAACATATGCCCATATTGGATTTAATGTTGCCAACAGTGACAAAGATAATGACGTGCTTTATATCCGCTCTCAAGACAACACTGCAAAAGATACAAGGGTAAATACGAAAACAGAATTATCGAAAACAGACCTTTCTGATTATAGAATTGATTTGTACTTCAGTTTGGCAGATTGCTCGTATTCTCTTTATGTAGATTCCAAGAAAGTAAAAACCGGCACTATTTTCAGAACCGGCGCTACTTCGGCAAAGAGGATATTGTTTACAATGATTGGAAGTACAGAATATGAAATTTCTTTTTCCGATGTTATCTATGAATTGTATTCCAACAGCGCAAACTTGCAGGATATTATAGCGGCAACATTGCCTTCAAATTTAAATCATGAGCTTTGGACTGTATCGGGCATAGACGGGGATGATTATTTAGGCACTCCTTTTGCATGGAATAACAGTGTGGAAGTATTGCCGGGCAATAACAATGATGGCTATATCATTAAAGCTGCACCGAGTGATTCGGGAAAGAAAACTCCTTCGGGTTATGGCTATTGGTTAGGTAATGGTGCTAAAGTAGCGCTTGACCGTGATCAAAATAATGACTCTGTAATTCATCAGCACTTTACGCTTATTCCGAATGTATCTGACGGAAATCTCGGAACTATCGGTATAAGAGGTAATGACGGATACGAGTATGGTTATGTTGAGATTAGTAATGATGACTTTGTTAACGGTCGTGAATATGGAATGGATATTCTTATTAATAACAAAGATTTTAAATATTATATCTTGGCAGACGGTCAGCTTAAAGGTAAGGAAACAATCTATGAGAAAAGAAGCCCGCTTTGGGGTATTGTCTATGGATTTAGACAGCTTGGCGAAGATACTATGATAATCAAGGATGTTACAACAACCAAGTACGATCCTACAGTATCATTGGATGCTAAGCTTGCCGAACT
>CAKSJU010000020.1 GCA_934463455.1 uncultured Clostridia bacterium
CCGTACTTCTTTCTTTCCTTCATTCTCGAATCTCTTGTTAAGAAGCCTGCTGCTTTAAGTGTTGCTCTGTATGCGTCTGAATCAACTTCAAGCAATGCTCTTGCAATTCCGTGACGGATTGCGCCTGCCTGACCTGTGAAACCGCCGCCCTCAACATTTGCAATTACATCAAAATTTCCTACAGTCGATGTAACTGTGAGCGGTTGACGAACGATAACCTTAAGTGTATCAAGACCAAAGTATTCGTCAATGTCTCTGCCGTTTATTGTTACCTTACCGTTACCCGGAACCAAGCGAACACGAGCAACGGAAGATTTTCTTCTGCCTGTACCATAGTATTGTTCTTTTGCCATGATTATTTATCCTCCTTATTTAATCTCTTGTGTCCACTCTTCGGGCTTTTGTGCAGCATGATCATGTTCCGCACCTTTATATACACGAAGTCTTGTAAGTGAATTTCTGCCGATTGTGTTGTTCGGAAGCATGCCTTTAACTGCATACATCATAGCTTTTTCGGGATTTTCAGCCATAAGCTTGTTATAGTGAATTTCTTTAATTCCGCCTACCCAGCCTGTGTGATAGTAACGTACTTTTTGGTTAAGCTTATTTCCTGTCAGTATAGCTTCCGCTGCATTTACGATAATTACGTGATCTCCGCAATCTACGTTAGGCGTATATGTGGGGAGATGTTTTCCTCTCAAAATGCTTGCTGCCTGTGCCGCAACTCTGCCGAGCGGTTTGCCTGCCGCGTCGATGATATACCATTTTCTTTTAATTTCGTTTGGCTTTGCCATATAGCTGCTCATTGAAATTAACCTCCTTATTCATTTTCATTGTCGAATTAATTAAGTATGGCTTAAAACACTGATATCTCAAGCCTGCATTTGATATTGTACTACTTTTTTCGCGGCTTGTCAACACTTTTTTTGGAAAAAAATAAAATATTTTTTCCAAACTCTTTTATTCTCTTGTTTTCTTCTGTTTTCTCTTGTTTTCTCGTTCTCTATTTTATTTTTTTGACCGCATCCGCAATATCTTTCGGAGCCGCAGCGATAAATTCTGCGTCTTCAAGTTCATCTTTTCCGCGGAATCCCCATAAAACGCCTACTGTGTGCATGCCGGCATTTTTTCCGGTAGACACATCTACATTTGTATCGCCGACAAACATACATTCCTCCGGGGCGGCTTTAACAAATTCGGCGATTTCGAGAGCTGCCGCGGGATTCGGCTTTGTCGGAACACCGGCTCTTTGACCGTAGCAAATATCAAATTTTCCGCAGAAGTTTTTTTCTATCAGCATTTGGGCGACATTATCCGGCTTGTTTGAAAGCATGGCGGTTTTTATGCCGGCGGAACGGAGTGAATCCAAAAGCTCGGGAATACCGTCGTATATTACGCTTCCGTACATAACATCTCCCTCGTAGAGAGAATCGTATTTTTTTCCGACAATTTCAAAATTCTCGGGGGTGTCGGCGCCGTAAAAGTCAAGCATACGATGTATCAGCTTGTCTCTTCCGTTGCCGACAAAATATTTGTACTTTTCTTCTTCTACGGGAGCAAGCCCTATTTCCGCAAGTGCGGTGTTGCCGAAATGTGCAATGCCGGGCAGTGTATTCATCAATGTTCCGTCAAAATCGAATATAACAGCTTTTATCATAGTGCAAGATCCTTTCTGAGTATAGAACGTTTGCTTCAAATTACTTTACTTCGCATCCTCCGACCGGTCTTATGGAAAGAATGTGACACATTCCGCTGCCCAAAACGCTCTCAATTTTATTTTTAAATTCTTCGAGCATATCGTTGGGAACAAATGCCTGAACCGTTCCGGCAAAACCGCCTCCGTGAACTCTGTATGCACCGTTTTCGCCGAGAATTTCATCGCATAATGCAAGTGTAAGAGATACTGCCTGTTGGGCAGGCATGCTTGAAGCATATACGTTTTGGAGATACATATATGAAGAGTAGCCGGATTTTTTGATTAAATCACAGAACATTTCGAAATCGTCGTTTTTCAAAGCCTTAACTTCGTCCCGGGCGCGTTCGTTATCGTTAAAGAAGTGAATTGCTCTGAGTATTGCGCGGTCATTGTTTATCGCTTTTCTTACATCTGCCATTTTTGCATTAAATTCTGTCGGGTCAACCTCACGCAAAAAATCTTTTCCGAAAAATTCGGCAACTTTTTTCATTTCGGACGGAATCGATGCGTATTCATCGGTCAAATCGGCGTGGTCCGCGCCGGAATCGATTATGCAGAGCGAATGTCCGCTTTTTGTAAAGTCAAATTTAACTTTTTCTATTATCGGATTTTTTGTATCGTTAAAGTCTATTGCAACAACTGAGCCGACCGAGGAAGCCATTTGATCCATCAGACCGCAGGGCTTGCCGAAATATACATTTTCGCTGAACTGACCTATTTTGGCTATTTCAACGGCATCAACTTCATCGTTTGCAAACAGCGAATTTACAAAATTACCGACTAAAACTTCAAAAGCGGCGGATGAGCTCATTCCGGAGCCTTTGAGAACGCTTGAAATTGTATAGGCGTCAAAACCTGCAAGCTTGTACCCTTTATCGGCAAACGCCTTTAAAATACCGCGGATAAGTGAAATTGCTTTTCCGTACTGCTCGGTATGTACTTCCAAATCGTCAAGATCGATTTCGTCCATCGGATAGCCTTCGGATTTTATTCTTACTTTGTTTGTTCCGTTTAACGAAGCGGCACCGATTACATCAAGATTGAGACTTGCCGCAAGTACGCAGCCGTGCTGGTGGTCGGTGTGATTTCCGCCGATTTCGGTTCTTCCGGGTGCGGAGAAAAGACGGATTTCGTCAGAGCCTCCGAAAGCTTCGCCGAAGCCGTCAATGACCTTTAAATATCTGTCGGCGTATTTTTGTGCGTCTTCTTTTTCGCAGGCATACATATATGCCAGTTTTTCGTTAAATTCTCCGTTTTTAAGCTGTTTTTTGAGTTCATTTGTATTCATATTAAAAAAATCCTTCCTTTTTAATTTTTATTTTGAATTATAGCTGCTTTTACGGTGTTTCGCATAAGCATGGCGATTGTCATCGGACCGACTCCGCCCGGAACGGGGGTTATTGCTCCCGCAATTTTTTCGCAGGATTCAAAATCAACATCGCCGACAAGCTTTTTATCAGCAATTCTGTTTATGCCGACATCTATAACGACCGCTCCCGGTTTTATCATATCACCGGTTATAAAATTGGGTTTGCCGACCGCAACTACCAATATATCGGCTTTTTTTACCGTTTCTTTTAAATTTTTTGTGCGTGAATGGCAGATTGTGACCGTTCCGTTTTGGTGGAGAAGGAGCATCGCCTGCGGCTTTCCGACTATATTGCTTCTGCCGACAACAACACATTCTTTTCCGCAAACTTCAATGCCGGATTCTTTTATAAGCTCCATAACGCCCGCCGGCGTACAGGGAACAAAATCATAATTGCCTATCATAATTTTGCCCACATTTGCGGGATGAAACGCGTCAACGTCTTTTTTGGGGTCAATTGCATTAATTATGTTTTCTTCATTAATATGTCGGGGCAGCGGCAGCTGCACCAATATTCCGTTTATGTCTTCTTTTTTGTTCAGCTTTTTAATGAGTTGTAAAAGCTCGTTTTCGGATGTATTCTCGGGAAGCGCATATTCTTCGGAATATATACCGAGTTCTTCGCAGTTTTTCTTTTTTGAGTTTACATAGACGCGGCTTGCGGGGTCGTCGCCTACTATAACTACCGCAAGGCCGGGGAATATGCCCTTTTCTTTAAGGGCGGCGACTTCTGTTTTCAGTTCCTCTTTTATTCTTGCCGATACTTCTTTTCCGCTTAACAGCATGTGATTTTCCTCCTGTTTTTTTATTTTCAAAATCCTTTTTCGGATGTTGATTTTTGGGTCTTATCAGACAGTTTTCGCCGTAACCGATTAAATCGGTGCGGCCTGCCAGAGTGAGAGCTTCTTCAACAAGCCTGTAATTATCCGGGTTTTTAAATTGCAGCAGTGCGCGCTGCATCGCTTTTTCTTTGGGCGATTTCGGAACATACACTTTTTTTCCGGTGAACGGGTCAAGCCCTGTGTAGAACATGCAGGTGGAAACCGTTCCGGGCGTGGGGTAAAAATCCTGAACTTGCTGAGGATTTATATGATTTTTATTCAAATATTGAGCAAGCTTTATTGCGTCATTTAATGTGCTGCCCGGATGACTTGACATTAAATAAGGTACAAGATATTGTTTTTTTCCTATTTTTTCATTTATTTTATAAAATTTTTCCGAAAACCTGTTAAATACGTCGTTGGACGGCTTACCCATATATTTAAGCACATTATCCGAAATGTGCTCCGGAGCAACCTTAAGCTGCCCGCTGATATGATATTTGCACAATTCATAAAAAAATTCATCGTTTTTATCATTCATAAGATAATCAAATCTTATTCCCGAACGGATAAAGACCTTTTTTACGCCGTCAATTTTCCGCAGCTCTTTTAAAAGCACCGAATATTCGCTGTGATCGGTTTCCATATTTTTGCAGGGAGACGGGTAAAGACAGCGTTTATCCTTACAGGCTCCGAATTTAAGCTGCTTTTTGCAGGCGGGTTTTCGGAAATTTGCGGTCGGACCTCCGACATCGTGAATATAACCCTTGAAATCAGGGTCTTTTACCATTTCTTTTGCCTCGGCAACAAGGGATTCCTTGCTGCGTGCCGTCACAATTCTGCCCTGGTGAAACGCAAGCGCACAGAAGTTGCAGCTTCCGAAACAGCCGCGTGAGCTTGTAAGGCTGAATTTAACTTCTTTTATTGCCTCGATACCGCCGTCTTTTTCGTATATCGGGTGATAATTTTTCATATACGGAAGAGAATATACATTGTCAAGCTCTTCCGTATTAAGCGGGGGCATTGGCGGATTTTGTATAAGATATTTGTCGTTGTGCTTTTGAACTACGGTTTTGCCGATGTAAGGATTTTGCTCTTCATATTGTATTCGGCATGCTTCGGCATATTTGGCTTTGTTATCGCGGCATTCTTCAAATGACGCAATTTCAACCGAATTTTCGTAAATCGGGTAATCGGAAATATAGCAGGTGCCGGGAATGCTTGTAATATCTTTTACCGACATTCCGCAGTTCAGGCAGTCCGCAAGCTCGACAATCTGCTTTTCGCCCATCCCGTACATAAGAATGTCGGCACGGCTGTCGAAAAGTATTGAACGCCTGACCTTGTCGTCCCAGTAGTCATAGTGCGCAAACCGTCTCAGACTTGCCTCAACGCCTCCTATTAAAATAGGAAGATTTCCGAATGCTTCTCTCAGGCGGTTGCAGTAGACTATTGTTGCTCTGTCGGGACGTTTGCCGGATTGGTTTCCCGGCGCATATGCGTCATCGCTGCGGCGCTTTTTTGAGGCTGTATAGTGATTTACCATGCTGTCTATGTTTCCGGCGGAAACAAGAGCCGCAAGGCGCGGCCTGCCGAGCTTTTTGAACTCCTCGGCGGAATGCCAGTCCGGAAGAGAAATTATCCCTACTTTGTAGCCATGTGCTTCCAAAACTCTTGAAATTATGGCATGACCGAAGCTCGGGTGGTCTACGTATGCGTCTCCGATTATATAGAGAAAATCAAGCTTGTCCCAATTTCTTTTTTTCATATCTGCTCTTGATATTGGCAGAAAATCATTTTTTGTTTCCATAGCATTTATTCCATATTGTTACCGATACTGTATTTGCTTATTAAAACCTCCCGCGGCTTGCTTCCGTTTGCACCGGATATAATGCCGCGCATTTCCATTTGGTCGATTATTCTTCCTGCACGCGCATAGCCTACTTTAAGGCGTCTTTGCACCATGGCAGTGGAAATCTGACCGAGCTCGCAGGCAAGCTCTATCGCCTGCGGCAAAAGAGCGTCGGCATCGTCCTCCTGCTCGTCGTCCGTTACTCCGTTGTCACCTGTTTGACAGCGGTCTATATGGTCTTGCAAATCCTCCGAGTAGTGGGTTACTTCGCTGTTTTCTTTTATGAAATCCACAATACTTTCTATTTCACCGTCCGATACAAATGCTCCCTGCACACGCATGGGCGTATTCATTCCCGAGGGATAATAAAGCATGTCGCCTTTTCCGAGAAGCTTTTCCGCACCGCCGCGGTCAAGAATGGTACGGCTGTCAACTTGGCTGGAAACAGCAAAAGCTATTCTGCTCGGAACGTTTGCTTTGATAAGACCGGTGATTACGTCAACAGAAGGTCTTTGCGTTGCAACGATTAAGTGTATTCCGGCAGCACGCGCAAGCTGTGCAAGGCGGCAAATCGAGTCCTCAACCTCTTTTGCGGCAACCATCATAAGGTCGGCAAGCTCATCTATAATAATTACAATTTTCGGCATTTTTTCGTCACCGGTTTTTTCGCAGTGCTTGTTGTATCCCTCAAGGTTTCGCACGTGAGTTGCCGCGAACATATCGTACCGCTTCATCATTTCCTGCACTGCCCAGTTAAGAGCTCCGGCAGCGCGTTTCGGATCGGTAACAACCGGGATTAAAAGATGCGGAATACCGTTGTAAACACCGAGTTCAACAACCTTTGGGTCAACCATGATAAGCTTTACTTCATCCGGCTTTGCTTTGTAGAGTATACTTGTGATTATTGTATTTATACAGACACTTTTTCCCGAGCCGGTAGCACCGGCAATGAGTACGTGAGGCATTTTTGCAATATCTCCGACAACAACGTTGCCGCCGATGTCCTTGCCGAAGCAGACAGCAAGCTTTGATTCGGCTTTTTGAAATTTATCGCTTTCGAGTATTTCCCTTGCGGAAACGGTTGATACGCTTGTGTTCGGAACTTCAATTCCCACGGCGGCTTTGCCCGGGACTGCCGCAACCAATACGGTAGGCACTGCAAGCTTCCATGCAATATCCTCCGAAAGTCCGGTTATTTTTGAAAGCTTAATTCCTGTTTCGGGCTGGATTTCGTAGCGCGTTACACTCGGTCCTTGAGTTACCTGCAAAAGCTTTGCGTTAACGTTGAAGTCGCCCAGAACCTCCATAAGCTTTTGAGCGGTTTCGCGCATTTCCTTGCGCTTGTCCGCCGATTGCGGCGGTGCGGCTTTGAGCAGCTTGAGCGGCGGAAATACGTATTCTTTTATTTCATCTGCCATTCCCTCGTTCAATTCGGAATGGAATTGTTCTTTTTCCTTTTTCGTAAGCGGAGAAGCTTTTTCCTCTTTTGCCGCAGGGCGTTTATCGTCCTCGGGAGAAATGCTTTCCTCCGCGGACTTATTCGCTTTCGGAGAGGAGGTTATTTCTTCGCCCGGGTCGGGCTTGAAAATAACGGTTTCGATTTCTTCAATCGGAATAACGTCCTTTTTGGTGTCTTCCTTTTTCTCTTTTTTATTCTTTTTTTCTCCGTCAACTTCAAAATCAAGCTGTGAGCCGGTAAGCCGCGGCTCGGTTGCTTCGGCAGGCTCTGGGATTATTTTTTCTATTTTTTTCTTTGCTTTTCGCCCCTGCTCGTATTTATCGGATTTTTCCGGTTCGATTTCTTCACGCATTGCAAAAAATCCGGAAATAAAGCTGGAAACCGCCGTAACGACCGAGATTTTTAAAATGAGGCTCATAAGCGCAATTACCGCAAATACCAATATGACAATTGCCGCTGCGGTTCCGACCGTTTTAACGAGAGCGGCGGATAACAATCCTCCGAAAAATCCTCCTCCCGTTCCCGCTATGCCGTAGCCGTAAAGCTCGGAAACAGGAACAGACAAATCGGATATTGTATGAATTAATGCTGCGATACACACAGCGAAAAAGAAGAGCATAATCGATTTTACTTTTACTTCCGAGGTGCCTTTTGCTTTTATTACATATACCCCTAAGCCTGCGGATATAACAGGTATCAGCCATGCCGTTTTTGCAAAAAGTCCGAACAAAATATCATGGAAAAATACTGCGACAAAAGCATCGGAGCCCATGTATGTAAAAATCCCGGTTAATATTGCCGCAGCAAAAAATATCAGGGCGCATGTCTGATAAGGCAGCCCGCTTCTTTTGTATTTCTTTTTTGTATTTAATTTTTTTGGCGCAACTTTTTTTGTACTTTTTTTTCTTTGAGCCATTTTGGTGTTATCCTTTCATAATTTATTGTTGTCAGGCACATACTTAAAAACTTCCAGCGTATATTATATCACATATCTGACGAAAATGCTATATCTTTTTTGCCTATTTTATAAAAAGTTTGGATTTTTTACGTAAAGTACTTGAAGATTTTTTGAATATCTGATAAAATAATCATATAAGTGCGCACAAAACAGATGCGCGGCGCAGAGAAAGCAAACAGTGTTTTTTGCTGGTTAATTGTAAAATGTGAATTTTACAATTAGCTAAGTGTTTTTTGCGGAAAGGAGACAGATTAATGGGACAAAGAAGTGTTTTGATTATAGAGGACGAACAGCCCATAGTAGATATTTTAAAATTTAATCTTGAAAAAGAAGGATATATTGTTTTTGAAGCAATGGACGGAGTAACCGGATTGGACTATGCGCTGTCGAAATCGCCCGACCTTATATTGCTGGATGTTATGCTTCCCGGCATGGATGGCTTTGAAATATGCAAAAAGGTGAGAGAAAAATCCTCTGTGCCGATAATAATGCTGACGGCAAGGGATGAAGAGGTTGACAAAGTGCTCGGGTTGGAATTGGGCGCAGACGATTATATGACAAAACCGTTTTCCATACGTGAGCTGACGGCAAGGGTTAAGGCAAACTTAAGACGTACGGCGGCGGATACAAATCAAACTCCGGTATCGGGCGCGGATACAATAGTTTCGGGAGAACTTTCGATAAATACCGAAAGATATGAAGTAAGAAAGCGCGGAGAAGTAATAGAAATTACCCTGCGTGAATTTGAGCTTTTGAAGTTCCTTGCAATGCAGCCGCAGAAAATTTTCACCCGCGAAACCCTTTTGGAAAAAGTCTGGGGATATGAATATTACGGCGATGTCCGCACGGTTGACGTTACCATTCGCCGATTGAGAGAAAAAATAGAAGATGATCCCGGTATGCCGCATTATATCGTTACCAAGCGCGGCGTGGGATATTATTTTAACAAAGCGTGATTTTTATGTTTCGCAGTATTCAGTATAAATTAGTTGTAATATTTGTACTCCTGGTTATTTCGATAACAACGGTTATAGGCTCTTTGCTGTTGGTTAATATTATCAATTTTTACAACAATGAGTTTACCGTCATGATGGAACAGGTATTCACGGATGATTTTGTAAAAACGCTTGAGGACACCGCAGATTCGGACAACGGATTTCCGCTTTTGTCCGAAACGATACGCTCGTATATAGGACCTCTGGGAATAGACACCTACAGATTTTATTCTATTTTGGAGGCAGGCGACGGCAGAGTGCTTGCTTCGTCGGATTCGGCAAAAAGCCAAAATCTTACAAAGACGGACAATATCATTCTTGCAATGAGCGGCAAACGCGGAAATATGGCAAATTCTCATAATTCGTATATGGATTATGCGGTTCCGATTATGTCCAAGGACAATAATTTAAAATATATAGTATATGTAAAAGATTCAAAAGAGGAGCTGCAAAGCATAACCCGTAATATGGCTCTGATTATTCTGCGTGCTTTGATTATAGGTGCGTTGATTGCCATAGTTATAGGGTATCTGCTCAGCAGAACGATAACAACCCCGATTATAAATCTGACAAAACGTGCCGAAAGAGTTGCGTCGGGAGAGTTTGATACAATGCCGCTGTCGAAGTCTAATGATGAAATCGGCAGACTGTCGAATACTTTCCGCGACATGTCGTATTCGCTTCACGGGCTTATTGATGAGGTTAATGCCGAAAAAACAAAGGTGGAAACCATTTTGACGAATATGACCGACGGTATTTTGGCCTTTAACTTAAAAGGCGCGCTGATTCATAAAAATCCCGAAGCCGAAAAAATGATTAATACGGAAATTCGCGATTTTGACGCTCTTTTCGGAGATTTGAAGGCGGATATTTCATTCGGAGATTTGCTCTATATCAGGCAGAAAATGCCTGTTGAAAGACAAATTGAGATAGGCGACAGATTTATAAGATTTAATTTTGTTGCTTTTTACATGGATAAAAGACCGAGCGGTATTTTGGTTGTGATGCACGATATAACCAAGCAGGAGAAGCTGGAAATGTCGCGCCGTGAGTTTGTGGCAAATGTTTCGCATGAGCTTCGTACTCCGCTGACAACCGTTAAATCATATGCGGAAACGCTTGCGGGCATGTCGGAACAGGAAGTTCAGATTAAATTTTTGAATACCATAATAAGAGAAACGGACAGAATGACAAGAATAGTAAAGGATTTGCTTACCTTGTCGAGGCTGGATGAAGAAACAGACGCGTTGCCGCGCAGCGAGGATATTGACCTTGAGGCTTTTGTCGGCGATATTGCCGAAAGACTCAGGATTTCGGCGGAAAAGAAAAATCAAACCCTTGTTTATAAGGCTTTAAATAAAACGCCGATGTTTCGCTCGGATAAAGATAAGCTGGAGCAGGTGGTTATAAACATAATTTCAAATGCCGTAAAATATACCTCCGCGGGCGGTAAAATAGAAGTATTTACCGGCCGTTTGTATAATGACCTTTATATTAAAGTGACCGATAACGGAATAGGAATTCCGAAAGAAAATCTGCCGCGTATTTTTGAAAGATTTTATCGTGTAGATAAGGCGAGAAGCCGCGGTACGGGAGGTACGGGACTCGGTTTGGCGATAGCAAAGCAGATTATGGACGGTCTCGGCGGGCGTATTTCCATAACCTCGGAATACGGTAAAGGAACGGAGGTTATCATTACAATTCCGATGCAGAGCGGCAATTCGTAAATGTTATTGCATTTTAATTTGGATGTAATTGTATTGTAACATCTGTATGTTATAATGAATGTATATCAGAAAATAAAAAGGACTGTCATAGTCTTTTCGTATATGATTTTATAGCTAATTGTAAAACTAAAGTTTCACAATTAACTAATATGATTAAATAAAGGAGGATTTTTTCATGAAGAAAAAAATCGGCATAATGCTTGCACTTGTTATGATGTTTTCAATGTTTGTTCCGACGCTTTCTTTTGCGGCTTACGGAAATACAATGCCGCTCTCGGCAAAAGGCACTTCGGATACTGTAATTTACATAAAGAGACCGGAATCACATTCTGCGTCAACCTCGGATCGGACTTACACAATTTCCGCTGTGGGAGCGCAGGGGACGGCCATTAAGATTTATAAATACAATTCTTCTTCGGGAATTTGCAATTTGATGAAAAATACTACTTATATAGGTGCCAGCGGTTTCTTCAGCACGGTTGTGACTTTGGATGAAGACAGCAATATTTTTATGGTTTATGCTCAAAATTCGTCGGGCAGCCAGGTTACGCGGATAGATATTAATAAAATAAGAAAAAGCACCGTAAACAGATTGAAAAGCGTGACCGTTACCATGAAGAACTTTTTGGGGTAATTGAAAATCATGAGCAGAGAACGAATTAAAAGTCTTGTACTTGCGGTTTTGGTCATGATTAACTTTGTTTTGGGTTCTAAAATACTTAACGAAAAAAAATTATGGCCTTACGGCTATAATTTTTTTGCTTTTATAGAGAATACCGACATATACAAGGCGGTTAAAAATAATAATAAAGCGGTTACCAAAACACATATCACGATGCCGCAGCAGATATTTGTAAACACCGGAGATCAAACATCGAGAATTTTGCTGAGACCGGACAATGCTCTGTTCTCGCAGGTATATTCCGCTTCTGCCGAAACGCTTGTATCGGCACTTCGCACGGGCAGTAAAAATATTCGTCCTGCGGATAAAGAGGAATGGGTGTCTGCGCTTAACGGAAAATCGCTGTATTTTTGTTATGCAACAGAATATGATACAAAATTGTTCGGTGAATTTTTTACGTCCGATTCGTCCGACTTGTCGGAATTTGTAAATTCGTTTTCCGAGGTTATAATAACGGCTGAAAAGAAAGTATTTTTTGAAGATTATACAACGGGACGGTTTTATTCTGCGGTTTCGGGAGCGTCAACAAAGGAAATATCGGCGGAAATCGATAAGATGAAGAATGAAACTGGCGGCGAGATAATCAACTATTCGGTTGAGCTTAAATTTGATGAGTCCCTTGGAGGTCAAACAGCGACTCTTGCGGCGACCGCGCCGGTATACTCAACACCGGTTGCGCTGCCGGCGGTAAGAGCCGTCAATCCGCTTATAGGAATAAGCGGAGGTTTGGATTCGGAGGTTACGGAAAAAATATTATCAGTTTTTAAAATAAATTCCGGTAATGTGCGCAGTTATCCGGAAACGGACGGAACTCTTGTTTTTGTGGAGAATAACGGAATTCTAAAAATTCATCCGGGCGGTGCGCTGGAATATCAATCCACGGCAAGCGGAGGATTTTCGCTTTCGGCAGATAATTCTTATGTCGATACGGTTATTGCTTTGGCTAACTTCACCGATAAAATTTCCGCCGCGGCGGGAACGGAAAGTGATTTTTATATTTCTAATAAGCTTTCCGAAAAAAACCCGGATGTAACTTTTGATTGCCGAATTGGCGGAGTTCCCGTAAAAACGGATTTGTACGGTGCGCAAAATGCGGTAAGCGCCGAGATAAAAAACGGTGCGCTTATAAGATATAAACAGATTTTAAGACGGTATGTCCCCGATGAAACGGATATTTTCACCCTTCAGCCGTTCATAACCGCACTTGACAATGCGGCGGAAAAGTATTCGAAGGATATGAGAAGTGTTGAAATACAAAATATATATCCTGTGTATACCGATGACGGAACAAAGACTTTTTATACGGCTGACTGGTATGCACAAATAAGAAGCATAGAGCTGGGCGGGGAGGGAGTTCGATGAATTGGAGCAGAGCAAAGACAATATTGATAATTTTCTTCATATGTACAAATATTTTTCTCCTTTTTATTCTTTTGTTTTTTATGGACAGTACCCCGCGGGTTTCGGAAGAAATTGCTGCATCAACGGTACAGATTTTAAAGGCAAACGGTATAGACGCGGATGAAAAACTGCTTATGCAGAAAAATGAGCCGGTATATATTCCGGAGGCGGAGAACATCGTAAAAAACAGAAAAGAATTTGCCGAAACCCTTTTGGGAAGTGAATTGAAAGAGGTGTCGGACGACTTTTATTCGGGAAGCAAAGGAACGGTATCGTTTGACGGAGACAGATTTGAGTTTTTGCCCGTTTCGGGATTTATGAAAAGTGAGATAAAGTCGTCCTATGCACAAAATTCTTCGGGATTGCAGGCGAATATTGTTTCTCTTCTCGGAATTTTCGATACCGACCTGGTTTTTAAAACAAAAGAAGAAAACGGAGTATATTTTCTCAATATATCAAGAAAAAAGGGAAATATGCAGTATTTTTGCTGCTCGGCTGATGTTGAATATTCAAATGAGGGAATAAAAAAAATAAGCGGCATCTGGTTTAGAGAAAAAGGACGAAAACAGCAGCTTGCGGAACAAAAACCGATTACGGGACTTATGATTGATTATATCGGCGCAAAGGAAAATACCGGGGAGAAAAAAACAGTTGCGGATATTGTATCGGGGTACTGCATCCCGGAGGACGGAAAGTATCATGAGAAGATTTTTCTTACTCCGTGCATAGGTTTATTTTTCACTGACGGACAGATGTACTATATAAATTCAGCGGAACAATCACTTTATTAAGAATGTTTTTGAGGTATTTTATATATTTTTTTCAAAAAAATAACAAAAAAATATTGCAAAATAGGATAATTTGTATTATAATTAGTATATTGAGTAAAATCAATAAAATTTAGGAGGAGATTTTTTTATGAAAAAAATTATTACGACAGCACTTTCTTTAGCACTCATGGTTACAGGTCTTACAGCCTGCGGAAGCAATAACAATGCTTCGAACGAAGCTGACGGAGATGTTATCAAAATCGGTGTTTTTGAGCCGACAACAGGTGAAAACGGCGGCGGCGGAGTTCAAGAAGTTCTCGGTGCACGCTACGCAAATTCTATCAGAAGCACAGCTAAGGTAGGAGATAAAGAGTACAAAATTCAATTGGTTGAAGTAGATAACCAATCGGATAAATCTGCTGCTGTTACAGCGGCACAGAGCTTGGTATCGAGCGGTGTTAAGGCTGTTATCGGTTCTTACGGATCGGGTGTTTCGATTGCGGCAGGCTCAACATTTAAAGATGCAAAAATTCCGGCAGTAGGCTGCTCCTGCACAAATCCGCAGGTTACCGCAGGAAATGATTATTATTTCAGAGTTTGCTTCCTTGACCCGTTCCAGGGTACTGTTATGGCAAACTATGCCGGCGTAACAAAGGGCTGCAAAACAGCTGCTGTTATCAGCCAAAACGGTGATGACTATTCGACAGGTCTTGCAAACTACTTTAAAAAAGCATATCAGGGCGAAATCGTTTACGAAGGTACATATAACACAAACGAATCAGACTTTAACGCTATATTGACAGCGGCAAAAGCTAAAAATCCTGAAGTAATCTTCTGCCCGTCGTCAATCGCGACAGCAGGTCTTGTTATCAAACAAGCAAGAGAGCTCGGAATTACTTGCCCGATTATGGCAGGCGATACTTGGGAAAATGAAACAATTATTGCAAATGCCGGTGCTGAAAACTGCGAAGGTGTAACATTCTCAACATTCTTTGATGAAAATGACCCGACAGCGGCAGATTTCGTAAACGGCTTTAAAACATATTTGAACAGCGATGCTAAAAATATTACATTAAACGGCGGCTCGGACGGTGTTGCGGCTGTATCTGCACTGGGATTTGATTCTTATAATGTAGTAATCGATGCAATCGAAGCAGCAGGTTCTACCGATACAACAGCTATCCGTGACGCTTTGGCACAGCTTAAAACAACAGGAGTTACCGGAGACCTTTCATTTGATGAAAACGGTGACGCAAACAAAACAATGGCTTATGTAAAAACAGTTAAAGACGGTAAATTCAAATTTATCGGAACACAAAGTACAGACGGTAAATTCAACGCTGTTGAATAATTATCAGCGCAGAGATTGGGAAACTGCCGAATAAGGCGGTTTCCCCTCTTTGAAGCCGAAGCTTTTCGCGGCAAAAAAACGTTTTGGGGCGTATTTGCTTGGTTTTTATGTCTTAAAACAGTTTTAAAGCCGAGAGCGGCGGCTTATTTTAATTTATATGAGCGATAATTCACAAGGGGGAATAAAAAATCCATGGACGCTTTTTTACAAAACTGCTTAAACGGTCTTTCCATAGGCAGCAGCTACGCTCTTATCGCAATAGGGTATACAATGGTTTACGGAATATTAAGACTTATTAATTTTGCGCACGGCGATATATTTATGATGGCGGGATATTTTATGATAATATGTATGACCAATTTCCTTTTGCCGTGGTATGTTTCAATAATTTTGGTTATTGCTATGACAGTGGCACTCGGAGTATTGACCGAGAAAATTGCATATAAGCCGCTCAGAAGCGCACCGAGAATGTCGGTTATGATCTCGGCAATCGGCGTTTCGTATCTTTTGCAAAATCTTGCTACATATTTGTTTTCGGCATTGCCGAAACCCTATCCGACAATAGGCTTTTTAAATACGAAAGTAACAATCGGAAGCTTATCGACATCCTTGGTAACCTTCATAACTCCGATTTTAACTATATTGATTGTTGTGGGATTGGTTTTCCTTATAAACAAAACCAAAATCGGTATGGCAATGCGTGCCGTATCAAAGGATTTTGAAGTTGCAAGACTTATGGGTATAAAAATCAACAATATAATAAGTATAACTTTTGTTATCGGATGTGCGCTTGCGGCAATAGGATCTATTTTGTATTTTGTGCCGCGTCCGCAGGTTTATCCGCTTTCAGGGTCACTGCCGGGGCTTAAGTGCTTTGTTGCGGCGGTGTTCGGAGGTATAGGCTCAATTCCCGGCGCATTGGTCGGCGGATTTCTTATAGGAATTTCCGAGACATTCATAAAAGCAAGCGCTTATTCGGAATTTAGTGACGCATTTACGTTTGTTATATTAATTATAGTATTATTGTTCCGTCCGACAGGCTTGTTCGGCGAGAAAACTACGGAGAAGGTGTGATGAATATGAAAAAATCTACAAAATTGATTTGCTCCGTTATTGCTTCGCTTGCTTTGATTGCCATTATTTTCTTTGTCGGAAAAATGCCTTCGTCATCAATGATGCGTACATCCCTGCAGATGGGGGCGATTTATGCGCTGCTTGCGGTCAGCATGAATTTGTTAAACGGTGTGACCGGTCAGTTTTCACTCGGACAGGCAGGCTTCATGACTCTCGGAGCATATACTTACGCTATACTTACAATTCCGGTTGCGGCGCGCCCGAGCGTATACTATCTTTACGGTATAAGCGATGCGCTGGCAAATGTACATTTGCCGATAATTCCCGCACTTATTGCTGCGGGACTTGTTGCGGCGTTTTTTGCGGCTTTAATAGGAGCTCCTGTTTTAAGACTGAAAAGCGATTACTTCGCGATTGCGACACTCGGCTTTGCCGAAGTGGTAAGAATTGTCGTCGCAAGCTCACCGCTCAACAGAATTACGAACGGCTCGCTCGGACTTAACTCCATACCGAGCTTTGATTCCTATTATTCAATATTTGCGGTTGTTATTATTTGTATAGCAATTATGGCATTGATTAAAAAATCGACTTACGGAAGAAGCTTTAAGGCTATAAGAGATGACGAAATTGCGGCTGAAGCTATGGGAATTAATCTTACAAAGCATAAAATGCTTTCGTTTATCATAAGCTCATTTTTTGCGGGAATAGGCGGAGCACTGTTGGCGATGTACTTAAAAGCAATATCCTCAACAACCTTTACCATTTCGTCAGCGACATATTATATTTTGCTTATGGTTGTAATAGGCGGTATGGGAAGCTTTTCGGGAAGTATTATTGCGGCGCTTTTGGTAATATTCTCAAAAGAATGGTGGCTCCGATTCCTGGATTCAACGCTTGTCATAAACGGATTTACGGTGCCTCTTTTAAGACCGGGCTTCAGAATGGTAATATTCTCGGTGATTTTGATGTTGGTTGTCCTTTTCTTCAGAAGAGGAATTATGGGCGACAGAGAATTTTCGTGGGACGGTATTGCCCGCTTTTTCAAAAAACTTTGCGGTAAGGGAGGCGGCAGCAAATGAAAAACGTACTTCATCTTGATAATGTTGTTATGCAGTTCGGAGGAGTTGTTGCGGTTAATACGCTTACAATGGATGTAAACGAGGGCGAAATTGTTGCGCTTATAGGACCGAACGGTGCAGGAAAAACAACCGCATTCAATGTAATTACCGGAGTGTACGCTCCCACGAACGGCAGCGTGTCCTTTATGGATAAAATGATTGTATCAAATCACCCGAAAGGAAAAATGAAAAAACTCTATAAAGAGGGTCATTTGGGAGAATATCCGAAAACAATCGAGCCGACGCCGGATAAGATTACAAAGCTCGGTATTGCGAGAACATTTCAGAATATAAGACTTTTTAAAACTCTTACGGTTTTTGAGAATGTATTAATAGCAAAGCATTTGCACAGAAAATCGAATATTTTTACGGCTGCTTTTATGCTTAACAATGCCGAAGAAAAAAGACAGCGCGAAGAGGTAAAAGTGCTCTTGAAGCTGCTTGACCTTGAGGATGTAATGAACGAAAAGGCATGTAACCTGCCTTACGGAAAACAGCGTCATCTCGAAATTGCGCGTGCGCTTGCGACAAATCCGAAGCTTTTGCTTTTGGACGAGCCGGCTGCCGGTATGAATCCGCAGGAAACAGCTGAACTGACGGCATTTATCGGACGCATAAGAGATGAATTTAAGCTGACTGTTCTTATGATTGAACATCATATGGATTTGGTAATGGATATTTCGGACAGAATATATGTGTTGGATTTCGGAAAGCTTATAGCAGAGGGTACACCGGAAGAAATTCAGGGAAATCCGAAAGTTATCGAAGCTTATTTGGGGGTGAACGAGGATGCTTAAAATAAATGATTTACATGTTTCGTACGGCGGAATAAGAGCAATCCGCGGAATAAGCCTTGAGGTACCCGACGGAAAAATAGTAACGCTGATCGGTGCAAACGGTGCCGGAAAATCAACGACACTGCGTTCGATAGTAGGATTGGTAAAGGCGGACAGCGGCTCGATAACATATAATGATAAAGAGCTTTTGAATATGCCGAGCAATAAAATAATCGAGGAGGGCATTACACTTGTTCCCGAGGGCAGACGTGTGTTTCCCGACCTAACCGTGCTTGAAAATATAAAAATAGGTGCATATCTCAGAAAGGATAATCTTTCGGAAGATATAAAATGGGTATATGACTTATTCCCGCGCCTTAAAGAACGTCATTGGCAGCTTGCGGGTACGCTTTCGGGAGGAGAACAGCAGATGCTGGCTGTTGCACGTGCGCTTATGAGTAAACCTAAGGTAATAATGATGGACGAGCCGTCGCTGGGACTTGCTCCGCTTGTTGTTAAAGGAATTTTTGATATAATCAAGGAAATAAACAAGCAGGGTGTAACGGTGTTGCTTATTGAACAGAATGCAAACATGGCATTAAAGATTGCCGACAGCGGATATGTGTTGCAGACAGGAAGTATTATAATGTCCGGAACGGGAGAAGAGCTTCTTGCAAATGAAGAGGTCAGAAAAGCATATTTGGGAAAATAAAAAAGGGCGTAAGCCCTTTTTTATTTTCCCATTATTATAAGAGGTATTGTCATTTCCGTAGGTCTTGCGATTGCGGAAATTTTTATATAAATTTTATTTATTCCTTCAACGTTTTCACCGGCTGTAACGGTTACTTCGTCTTCGTCTATTTTATAGTGGAACATCTGGCGCAGATACATGTTGAATTTTTCTCTGTCCGCCGTCCATCCCTCGGGAAGAATAAGTTCTATATTAATCGGATTTGGGTCGGGAATGGTATTTTTAAATACAAATTTAAGCTTTATTTCATCGCCCGGCTTGACGCTGCATTTGTCAAATTCCACTCTGCCTTTGGCATATCCCATATCGGGGAAGTCAAACGAAAGTCCCGTTTCGGGAATGTCAAAATCCGGCATGCGCGGATATTTGGGAAGTTCGTCACGCTCTGTTTCACCGTCTGTGTATTCGGCATATATTTCATATGCTTTCAGACAGGAGGGAGCAAGCTCGTACACTCTTTTTGTCAAATCGGTAAGAGTTGCGGGGCGCGGATTGTATGACAGGTCAACCGCCATTGATATAATTCTGTCGCCTATATATTCCGCCCAATCTTCGGGAACGCTTTTGCTTCCGTACATAATTCCCATGAGAGAGCCTATTGTCGCACCGGTGCAATCGGTGTCGTCACCGCAGTTTATTGCATGAATCATTGACTTTTTATAGTCGCCCTCTCCGTACAAAAATCCCAGAATTACGAATGAAACATTTGCGGGAGCCTGAAACCAGCCGAGGTCTGCCGTTTCGGCAACAACCGCATTTCTTGCGTCTTTAAAATCAGTTCCTTTGTCGTATAACTCAACTGCAAGCCGTACACTTTTTGCGGTACGTGATTTTTCGGGAATATAAGAAAGTCCTATGTCAACAAGCTTTCTGAAATTATTCTCAAAAAATGCCGCGCTTTCCATTGCGGCAACGAACATTGCAGCATATGTCCCCTCGCCCATTCCGTGGTCAACACATGCGTCACGGTAGGCAAATTTAACAGCCAATTCGGGAAAACCGGGGAAAAGGCATGCCCAAAGCTCGGTGCGAATCCATGCCCCGTTTGAATTGCGCATTATTTCGTTTTTGTATTCTCCCGCATAAGGCGGCTGCATACCGAGTCTCATATTTGCTTTGCATACTCCGTATTCGCTCCAGGGCGGAGTGATATAGTTAAGCCAGTATTCGCCCAATATCTGCGGAGTTATGTTTCGTATTCCTCTTTCTTCGATTGCACAAAGCCAAATAAGCTGCAGGTCAAGGTCATCGTTCGGCAATGGCTCGCCTTTCGGCGAATTAAAGCCGTGAATGTCCTGCATTTCGGTGTTTGCCTCGTACGGCATTCCCATTGTTCCGCCGATGTTCTTGCCGACCCAGCAGGCGCGCACCTTATCCAAATATCGGTCTCTGTTGATTTTCATTCCTATCAGATCCTTTCATTATCGGAAAAAGTCCGATGTTTTGCTTTTATATTAGCATAAAACGTGCGCCGATACAATATCAAATTTCCTTAAAAGGTGTTTAATTTCCACTTCTTATTTTCTGAAAAGTCCAGCGACAAATTGCTCCAAAGCTGTCCAATCATCGGTTTCGCCGTTTTTTATCGCAAGGTCAATCTGTGCCGCTTCGGTTACGCAGTCAATCAAAAAGCTCTCGCTAAAGGATTTTTTCATATATTTTCGGGCAATAAACGGCGGTACTTTCAGCTTTCTGGCAATACCGTCGGCATTTTCTCCCTCTTTTAGAAGCAATTCGGCATAAAGCATTTTATCAAATGTGGAAAAAAGCGTAAATAAAATATTGTATGCCGATTCCTTAACTGTTTTCATGTCGCGCAGTATTTTGAGAGCCTTGTCCGCATTATGCTCCATAACGGCATCGGTCATTTCAAAAACTCTTATGTTAAGTGATTTTGAAACGAGTCTGTCTATGTCCGAACGGGTTATTTCCTCATCGCAGAAGCTGAACAGCTTGTCTGTTTCGTTTTTCAGACTTTCCAATCCCTCCGGGCAGATTTCGACAAGGTATTGAGCGTTTTCTTTCGTGATTTTTTTCTTTGCCGAAAGAGCCTGCCGTTCAATCCGGGTTACCGCGTCAGCTGCGGAGAGATGTTTAAATTCCGCAACCGCACCCACTTTGTTTATTGCTTTGTAAATTACGCTTCGTTTATCGACCTCCGTCTCCGAAAATATTATAATAATATAGTCCGGAATGTCGGAGAGGGTTTCCGTCCAAAAATTTTTAATCTCTTCGTTTGCCGATTTTAAAATGCCGGTGTCGCGGAGGATGAGAATTTTTTTGTCGCTCATCATAGGATATGTTTCGATATAATCGGAAATTTCGGAAACAGGCGTTTTACCGTCGCTTATTACAAGTCGGTTAAAATCCGCCATGCCGCCGTCCGGTATGGCGTCCGAAAGCCGTTTCAAGTAAAGCTCGGAAAGGTATTTTTCCTCTCCGCAAAAAAGATATACAGATTTAAAGTTTCCGCCGGCAATGCTTTTTTTCAGCTCCGACGCGGTAATTACCGCCATTTACTACACCTCACGATTGTTTTTTTTCACTTTTTAAGCGATTTACATATTCAAGCTCTTTTTCGGAAAGCTTTGCCGACTTTAACATGTCGGGACGTTTTAAAAATGTTGTTTTTATCGATTGCTCCCGCTTCCATTCTTCTATTTTGGCATGATTGCCGGAAATAAGTACATCGGGGATTTTTCTTCCCATAAATTCTTCGGGGCGTGTGTATTGCGGATATTCCAAAAGCCCGGAAAAATGGCTTTCATTTTCATAAGAGCTTTGAGAGGAAAGTACCCCGGGAATCATTCGGGAAACTGCGTCGATTACCACCATTGCGGGAAGCTCGCCGCCGGTGAGAACAAAATCACCGATTGAAATTTCGGCATCAACCAGCATGTCGATAATTCTTTGGTCTACGCCCTCGTAATGTCCGCACAGAATGATTATATGCCTGTGCCGGGAAAGCTGCACGGCGGTTTTTTGGTTAAAAACCTTTCCGCGGGGGGACATATATATTGTATACGGCTTGTAATCAAGGTCTTTTACAATACTTTTATATGCGTCGTATATCGGCTGCGGGGTCATCAGCATGCCGCCTCCGCCGCTGTATGGATAATCGTCTGTTTTTTTATGCTTGTTTTCCGAAAAATCCCGAATATTTATAAAATTCATTTCGACAATCCCCTTGTCTGCGGCACGTTTTATTATGCTGTCACCGAGACATGCGCGGAACATATCCGGAAAAAGGGTAAGAACATCAAATCGTATCATAAATCTTCAAGTCCCTCCAAAAGGCGTACAACGGCTGCTTTTTCGGCTATGTCTACCGAAAGAACAACGCTCGGCAGAACGGGGATAAGCAAATCCTTTTTATTTTCGCGCTTGACAACGTAAATATCGTTTGCGCCGGTTTGCAGCACTTCTTTTATAGTTCCCAAAACCTCGCCGTTTTCTTTTTTTACCGTTATGCCGATTAAATCGGCAATGTAATAAACCCCCTCTTCAAGCTCGCCGAGCTCGCTGCGCTCGGCACAGAGGATATGATTTTTCAGTGCTTCGGCTTCATTTATGTCCGAAAGCTCTTTGAATTTTACTATCAAATTATTTTTCTGATATTTTATTGCGCCGACGGTAAGAGGGGTGTATTCGTTTTTTTGGTTTATATAAACCGTTGACAAATCTTCAAAGACATCGGGAGTGTCGGTCCAGGTCACAACCTTGACTTCGCCTTTTAATCCGTGTGTGTTTATTATTTTTCCTACTTCCAGTAAATCCATGCTGTGCCTCCGTTATATTTATCCGTATATTTCGGTATTGTCATATTTATTTTCCGCAACAGAAACGTCACCCTTTCGGCAGCTCAAAAGCCAGTTGAACACTTCGATGTTGCTGAAGGTATCCGACCATGCATCATGCCCGTTTTCGGGATATATTGTAAGGCGTGCGTCTCCTCCGGTTTTGTTTACCGTTTCAACCATTTTTTTGCTTTCTTCGGGAAAAACGTCATCGTCCTTTCCGCCGTGGAATGCCCATACCTTAACATTTTTCAATCTTCCGGCATTCCAATACATACCGCCGCCGCAAATCGGCACTATTGCCGCAAACAGCTCAGGCGACTGCATTGCCAGCTCCCATGTTCCGTAACCGCCCATACTTGCGCCCATTGCATAGAAACGGCTGCGGTCGGTGAAATCGGAATTATTAATCATTTTCACAAAATCGGTAAGCTGCTCAAAAACATTAAACCATGTCCTGTCGGCAGGGCATTGAGGCATTGCGGTAATAAATTCAAAATTTTCGTGCTTTGCGGTTTCGGTGCAATAGGGATGCTCTGCGATAACATTTATATCGCTGCCGCGCCCTCCGGCTCCGTGCAAAAGAATTATGACGGGATATTTTTTTCCCTCGCAATAGTCGTCCGGCAAGCAGAGAACATAGTCAATATTTTTGTATTTTTTAATCAGTTTTTTCATTTTAAAGTTCACCCTTTTTTTATTTTGTATCTACAATTATTGTATCATAAAAAGATATTTTTGGCAAGGAAAAATCATAATTCGTTTGCGCGGTAAATATATTTCAGTATAGTATGCCGCAAATTGCCTGCGGCGGGACGGAGGAGTTATATGTATTATGTTTTTAATTTGAAAAGGGTTTTGCTTTGGAGCACTATTGTTGCATTGTGTATCGGATTGTGCGCGGGAGGGAATAAAATTACTCAAACCTATAAGGTCGGTACGCGGGAAATTCCTATCTATTCGGTTGAACGCGAGGATGATAAAATTGCGCTGACCTTCAATTGCGCATGGAATGATTCGGACATAGACAAAATTATTGAAATTTTGAAAAAGAATAATGTACAGGCAACATTCTTTTTGGTGGGAGATTGGGCGGAAAAATACCCGGAGGCTGCATCAAAACTGGACGCGGCAGGTTTTGAGATAGGAAATCATTCGTACAATCATGCTCATTACTCCAAGCTTTCGAGAGAGGAAATAACGGCTGACATGGATAAATGCGATAAAGTGATTGAAGATATTACATCCAAGCCGGTAAAGCTTTTCCGCGCGGCATACGGGGAATATACCGATGAGGTTGTGCGCGCCTGCGACGAAACAGGCAGAGTGTATATTCAGTGGTCTGCCGACAGCCTGGACTATAAGGCTGGGTCTGCACGGGAGATTATCGACAGGGTCATGAAAAAGGCAAACCGCGGTGACATTATTTTGATGCACAACGGAACAAAATATACCGCCGAAGCGCTTGAGACGATAATTCCCGCTCTTTCGGAAAAATATGAGCTTGTCTCGGTTTCGGAGCTTATTTACGAAGACGATTATACAATTGATTCGACAGGCAGGCAGCATAAAAATTAAATATTTGACAAAAATCGGAATTTGGTGTATAATAGTATAGTTAAATATTTTATTTTTAGGGGTGTTTCCAATGGATAATTTTAAAACACGGGTTAAAGACTTGTGGAGCTATTTTACACTGTATGAAAAAATTTGGTTTTTCTCAATTTTGATTCTTGCGGTCATTTTTGCGTTTCTGTTTCCGGAAGAGGACATAAACGGCGTCAACGGCAAACTTATAATGGGACTTTATCTCGCCGATATATTTTTAAACATTCTTTGTGAATTGCTTATATCAAAGCAAAGTAAATGGAATTTTATCGTTTCGCTGTTTGTTGAAGTGACCGAAATAGTAACTTTAATTTTACTTGCATATCGTTTTGCGTCTATGGCAGTTACACTGTTTTTCTGGATACCGATTGATATTTTGAGTTTTATTAACTGGAACAAACACCCCGACAAGCAGGAGGAAGAGCTTACCCGCGTAAGAAAATTGAGCGGATGGGCGGAGGCTGCAATTATATTGGGTATAATTATATGGACGGTTGGAGTCGGATATTTTCTCACAACCTTGGAAATAGGTACGGATATATTCGGAGGAAATGAGACTTTGGAAAACATTGTGTGCTATCTGGATGCTTGTGCGTCAGCGGTGGGGATTGCAAACGGAGTATTTATACTGCTTCGTTATCGCGAACAATGGATTGCGTGGTACATAGAAACATTTTTGGAAGCTGCTATAAACATTCTTTCCGGACAGTGGGTACTGCTTGTACTTAAGGCAGGCTATCTGACAAATACAACCTACGGATATATAAAATGGACAAAATATATCAAGGGTCATGCAAAGGAAGCAAAAGAGGATAAAGCATTACTTTAAAAGTTTTTACAAAAAAACAGAACAGCGGC
>CAKSJU010000021.1 GCA_934463455.1 uncultured Clostridia bacterium
ACCCCACAGAAAGTTTTCCGGCATTTTAAAATCCTTTAATGAAAAAATATCATACATTATGTATTCCTCCTCACATCATCTATTAAAGTATAACAGTTTCTTTTTTGTATGTCAAGAAATAAAAGACTTTTTGACGAAAAAAAGTTTTTGTCGATTTCTTCTCATAATTCGTCAAAACAAGTGTGTTTTCGCCAAAGGGGATAACATATACTTCAGAGAACTTTATATTAGGCAAAAATGCCGGAAAGGATGATAATACATGGAAATAAAGCTTTTGGGTGAAAAAAGGGCGGTGCTTGTGAAAATTGACGGCGAGCTGGATCATCATATAGCAGGCTCTTTGAGAGAAGCGGTGGACTCAAAAATCAGATGTACGAACGCTGTTAATGTTATTTTTGATTTTTCAAACGTCGGATTTATGGACAGCTCGGGAATAGGTGTTATAATGGGACGCTACAGAGCGGTAAAGACGCTGGGCGGAACTGTGGTGATTTTCGGTCAGAATATGCAGATTAAGCGAATTGTGGAAATGTCGGGAATAGATAAAATAGTCAAAATTGCCGATACGCTTGACGGCGCGCTTGAGCTTATTTAAGAAAGGAATGAAAAAAATGAAAAATAGAATGAGACTGGAATTTGCTTCGGAATCCTGCAATGAAAGATTTGCAAGAATGTGCGCGACAGCATTTGCCGCAGTTTTGGATCCGACCGTTGAGGAAATAGCGGAAATAAAAACAGCGGTATCCGAAGCGGTAACCAATGCGATAATACACGGTTACGAAAATACCGAGGGGACGGTTGTGCTTGAGGGAGAAATACATAATAATGAAATAACATTTGTAATTCATGACGACGGGTGCGGAATAGATAATATAGAAAAAGCGCGTGAGCCGCTTTATACGGGCAAGCCGGAGATGGAGCGTTCGGGAATGGGATTTTCGATAATGGAATGTTTTACGGATAAAATGACAGTGGAGAGCGCACCGGGAAAGGGGACAACGGTGACAATGAGCAAGGTAATTAAAAATGACGGATAACGCACTTTTATTGGAGCGCATAAAAGACGGTGATGAAAGCGCCAGAGATGAACTTGTAAAAAATAATATGAAGCTTGTGGGCAGCATAGCGGCACGTTTTACCGGGCGAGGATACGATTGGGAGGATTTATCTCAGATAGGCGCAATGGGACTTTTAAAAGCGATAGATAAATTTGATTTGAGCTACGGAGTAATGTTTTCGACCTATGCCGTACCGGTTATTATGGGAGAAATAAAAAGATTTTTGCGTGATGACGGAATGATAAAAATAAGCAGAAGCATAAAGGAAACGGCGGCAAAAGGAAAAAAATATGCCGAAAATCTTTGCGCAAAGCTGGGAAGAGAGCCGACAACATCGGAAATAGCGAAAGAGTCGGGAATAGACGAGGAAGAATTAATGGAAGCATTTGACGCGGTTATGCCGGTAGATACTCTTACTGCATTTGATTCGGAGGGAAAAGAGCAGGAAATAAAAATTGCGGATACGGAATTTTCGGAGGAAAATATAATAAACAAAATTTTTGTTTCGGATATGCTGACAAGCCTGCCGAAAAGAGAAAGGCAGATTATTGCCCTGCGGTATTTTAAGGGAAAAACGCAGAGTGAAACCGCAAAATTAATCGGAGTGTCACAGGTGCAGATTTCAAGACTGGAAAAAAATATTATAAACAAGCTGAAAGCAAAGTTTTCAGGTTAAAACGATTTCGCAAAGTATGCGCGGCGGTACCGATATTCGGTGACTTGAAACCTGCTTAAAGCGGGAGTCGTATATGTCAACATTCACGCTTCCGGCGGCGATTAAAGTATACTGAGACGGAACCTCCCGAATCAGGGGATGAGGCAAAAAATATCCGTCTGCGGATATGTATATTATTTTTCGGTTTGTTCTATTAACAAATTTGACCCATGATGTCACAATGATAAACCTCCTTTACAAAATAATATCTATAATAAAATTATGTAAACCGTAAAGTTTTTGTGAATAAATAAACTTTTCTCTTGTCAACCGTAAAAAAAAATGATACAATATAGTCCGTACTTGATTGTGATTGGGGTGATTGGGTGGCTCTTTATGCTATATCCGATTTACATTTACCTCTCGGGGTAAACAAGCCGATGGATATATTCGGCAGTAAATGGGAAAATTATGTTGAACGTCTTTTCGGAAACTGGCAGAGCATTGTAAAATCGAATGACACGGTTGTTCTTCCGGGAGATTTTTCGTGGGCTACATATATAAATGATGCAAAAAAAGATTTTGAGTATCTGAATAAATTGAACGGAAAGAAAATACTATTAAAAGGTAACCATGATTATTGGTGGGAAACGATGAGTAAAATGAAAAAATTTCTTGCCGAAAACGGTTTTGATTCGATTTCAATTTTGCAGAATAATTCTTATCTGTATAAAGATATTGCAATATGCGGCACTCGCGGATGGATAATTACGGGAAATGCCGACGATAAAATGATATATGAAAGAGAATACGGACGGCTTGAGCTTTCTTTAAAGAGTGCGCCGCCGGATAAAAGGAAATTTGTTTTTCTTCACTATCCTCCGATTTTGCCGAATAACTCGGAAAATCCGATAATTGAATTGATGAAAAAATATAACGTGGAAAAATGTATTTACGGACATTTACATGCGAAAAGTTCGGAAAAAGCCGTAAAAGGTGAGGTCGGCGGTATAAAATATTTGTTGGTTTCATGCGATTATCTTGGATTTATGCCCATTAAATTATCCGATTAGTCAAAAAAAATTGATAAATTGTGAAAATTTTTTAAAAGACGTTGCAATTTGTATAAAAATATGGTATAATCTATTGGATGTAATACGGAATAAGCTAAAAAGCCTATTTTGAATAAAACTAAGGAGGATTTACACAATGGGTGTAAAAACAGAACAAGTTGAAAAAAATCTTGTAAAATTGACATTTGAAGTATCAGCAGAAAAATTTGAAGAAGGTATGCAGAAAGCGTATCTAAAAAATGTGAAAAAAATAAATATTCCGGGATTCAGAAAAGGTAAAGTTTCCCGCGCGATGATTGAAAAATATTATTCGCCGAGCGTATTTTACGATGATGCGATAAACTATGTACTTCCCGAAGCGTATGAGGCTGCTTTGAAAGAGTCGGGTGCCGATTCGGTTGCAAAGCCGGAAATAGACGTGGAAGAAATCAAAAAGGGTGAGCCGGTTGTATTTACCGCTTTGGTAACAACTAAACCGGAGGTAAAGCTTGGAAAATATAAAGGTATAGAAATCAAAAAAACAGAACATACTGTAAAAAAAGCGGAAGTTGACAAAGAACTTGAAGCGGAAAGAAACAGAAATGCAAGAATTGTTCCGGTTGAAGACCGTCCGGTTGAAAAGGGAGATATTGCGGTTATCGATTTTGAAGGATTTGCGGACGGCGTTGCATTTGCCGGCGGAAAGGGCGAAAACTATGACCTTGAAATAGGCTCAGGCAGTTTTATCCCGGGATTTGAAGACCAGATTATCGGTGCAAATTCAGGGGATGAGATTGAAGTAAATGTTACTTTCCCGGAGGAATATCATGCTGCTGATTTGGCAGGTAAACCTGCAATGTTTAAGGTTAAGGTAAATGAAATTAAAAAGAAAGAGCTTCCCGAGCTTGACGATGATTTCGCTTCGGAAGTAAGTGAATTTGAAACACTTAAAGAGTACAAAAAGAGCGTGAAAGGACGTTTGCAGAAAGCAGCGGACGAAAAAGCAAAGAACGAAGCTGAAAATGCCGTAATCGATGCGGCTGCGGCAAATTGCGAAATTGATATTCCCGCTGCAATGATTGAAGCGCAGATTGACAGAATGATTAATGATTTTGCACAGCGTCTTTCCTATCAGGGAATGTCGCTTGACCAATATTTGCAATATACAGGCTCAAACCTTGAAGCTATGAGAGAAAACTTTAAAGAACAGGCAGAAAAACAAGTCAGAGTTTCACTCATGATAGAGGCTGTTGCAAAAGAAGAGGGCATTGAAGCAAGCGAAGAAGAAGTAAATGCAAAAATAGAGGAAATGAGCAAACAGTACAACATGGAGCTCGATAAGCTCAAAGAGCTTTTGAGACCCGAGGACATGGACGGAATTAAGAAAGATGTGGAATTTACAAAAGTTATTGAGCTTTTGGTTAAAAATTCCGTTACGGAATAATTCTTGTCCGCAATAAAAATTCGGAGAGGATGATTTATAATGAGTTTGGTACCTATGGTAGTTGAACAAACAGGCAGAGGAGAGCGTTCTTACGATATTTTCTCGAGACTTCTGGAAGACAGAATAGTATTTTTGGGAGAAGAGGTAAACGACGCGACGGCAAGCCTGGTTGTTGCGCAGCTTTTGTTTTTGGAGGGCAAAGACCCGGATAAAGATATTCAGCTTTATATAAACAGCCCCGGCGGCTCGATAACAGCCGGAATGGCAATATACGATACCATTCAGTATATAAAATGCGATGTTTCGACAATATGTGTAGGCATGGCGGCGAGCATGGGAGCGTTTTTGCTTGCTGCAGGTACAAAGGGCAAAAGATATGCTCTTCCGAACAGCGAAATAATGATACATCAGCCGCTCGGCGGAATGCAGGGTCAGGCAACCGATATGCAGATACATGCTGAAAGAATTATAAAAATTAAAAAACACATGAATGAAATTTTGAGTGAACGTACGGGACAGCCGATAGATGTTATTACGGCGGATACCGAACGTGATAATTTCATGTCTGCGGAACAGGCAAAGGCATACGGCTTGATTGATGAGGTAATAACAAGAAAAGATAAGTAATTACTGTGAGCCGGAACGTTGGATTAATATTTTTTAACGTTCCGGCTTAATGTTTTATTATCTATTATTATAGCTTTGGCATGTCGGAAAGGATATGAGATATATGTCAAAAAATGATGAGAGTAAACAATGCAGATGTTCTTTTTGCGGAAAAAGCGAAAGCGAAGTGCAAAGGCTTATTTCCGGTCCGGGAGTATATATATGCAATGAATGTGTAGCTCTTTGCGACAGCATTTTGGGCGGAGAATATGATGCAAAAAATTATGATATTGATTTGGGAAAATTACCTAAGCCGAAAGAAATAAAGGAGGTTCTTGACCAATATGTTATCGGGCAGGAGCAGGCGAAAAAAATACTTTCGGTCGCGGTATATAACCATTATAAGAGGATAGAGCATCATAATATTGAAGATGATGTGGAATTGCAAAAAAGTAATATTTTACTTATAGGTCCTACAGGCTCGGGAAAAACATTTCTTGTTCAAAATCTTGCAAGAATATTAAATGTTCCGTTTGCAATTGCCGACGCGACATCGCTTACCGAAGCGGGATATGTCGGCGAGGATGTGGAAAATATTCTGCTTAAGCTTATACAGGCGGCAGATTATGATATAGAAGCGGCGGAACGCGGAATTATTTATATAGATGAAATTGATAAAATTGCACGTAAATCTGAAAATGTTTCCATAACACGTGATGTCAGCGGCGAGGGCGTTCAGCAAACCTTGCTGAAAGTGTTGGAAGGCACTGTTGCGTCTGTTCCTCCCGCGGGCGGCAGAAAGCATCCGCATCAGGAATTTATTCAGATTGATACAACAAATATTTTATTTATATGCGGAGGCGCATTTGACGGGATTGAAAAGATAATAGGCGGAAGAGTCGGTAAAAAGGGACTTGGTTTCGGAGCGGATGTTTCGGGAAAGCGTGAAGAGGACATAAACGAGCTTTTAAAGCAAATTACTCCTCAGGATTTATTAAAATTCGGACTTATTCCGGAATTTATCGGCAGACTTCCGGTGATTGCAAAGCTTGATAAGCTTGACCGTGAGGCACTCATTAAGATTTTGACCGAGCCGAAAAACGCGCTTATTAAACAATATATGGCATTGTTTAATATAGATGGGGTTGAGCTTGAATTTGAGCCTGACGCAGTCAAGGCTATTGCCGATAAGGCAATTAAGCGTGATACCGGCGCAAGAGGCTTGCGTTCTATAATTGAAGAAACTATGACGGATATTATGTTTGAACTTCCGTCGGATAACAGTATTAAAAAATGTGTTGTTACAAAAGATTGTATTACCGATAACGTTGAGCCTAAGCTGTTGGGTGAGGAGAAGAAATACGGAACGTAATAAAAGCTGACGGCATTGCTCTTGTTAGCAATGCCGTTTTAATATTGTGAAAGGGTGATATTATATGATTAAAGCAGTTATTTTTGATTTGGACGGAGTGCTTGTTTCAACAGATGAAATGCACTTTAAGGCATGGTCAAGGCTGGCTGAGGAAATAGGTATAACGAGCTTTACAAAAGAAGATAATCTTCGTCAGCGCGGTGTCAGCAGAATGGCATCTCTGGAAATAGTTCTGGAAAAAAGCGATAAGAAATTTTCGACGGAAGAAAAAGAAAAGCTTGCCGAAAGAAAAAATACATACTATTGTGAAATGCTTAAAAGCCTCACTCCAAATGATGTTTTGGACGGAGCTTTGGAATTTTTGAAATACCTAAAAGCAAACGGAATAAAAACGGCTGTAGGATCGGCAAGCAAAAATGCTCCGATTATTCTCGAGAGGACAGGCTTGAGAGAATATCTTGACGCTGTCAGCTGCGGATTGGATGTTACGAAATCAAAGCCGGACCCCGAGGTGTTTTTGGTTGCCGCAAAAAAGCTTGGTATTGCTCCCGAAGATTGTCTTGTTGTTGAAGATGCGCATGCGGGAATTATGGCGGCGAAAAACGGCAATATGTATGCGCTTGCGGTAGGAGCGGCATACGGTGATGATATGGCTGATTTCTCAATGAAAAACCTGGCAAAGCTCGAAGCAATTATATAATAGCGGAGGTGTGTTATGAATAAGTGGGTAATAAGCGATAACAAATATTCAAAGGAAAATATAGCATGGTACGGTAATAAATTTTTAATCGGTAACGGATATTTCGGAATAAGGGGAACTCTTGAAGAATATAAAAAAGAGCATCTTCCTGCGGTAAATCTTGCGGGAATATATGACCGGGTAGGTGATAAATGGCGCGAATCGGTAAATGCACCAAACGGACTTTATACATATATTGAGGTGGATGGAAAAGAATATCGCTTGCCTGAGGTATCGCCGGAAGAGTATTCTTGCGAGCTGGATTTTCGTCATGCGTTATACAAGCGAAGTACGACATGGAAGACCGAAAAGGGAAAAATAACCGTTATAAGCGAACGTTTTGCGGACATGAGAGATTGCCATATTATAGGCATGAAATATTCCGTTAAATCGGATTTTGACGGAAAACTTGTTCTTTATACAGGTATTGACGGCGACGTATGGGATATAAACGGACCGCATTTTACCGAAATGAACACATTTGCCGAAAATGATGTGATATGTGCAAGCGGAGTAACCGGTGAGAAGCATATTGAAATTGCAGTGCGTGAAAAAGCCGAGTATGCTTTCGGAACACGTGAAATTATAAAAAGCGGCATGCAAATTATGAGAAAAATATCCGCAGATATGAAAGCAGACACCGAATATACTTATAAAAAGCTTGTAAATGTTACAACTTCACATGATGAAATAAAATATGATATGAGTCTTTTCGCAAATAAAAGCTACGATGAGGCATATTCGGAGCACATTAAGGCTTGGGATAATATTTGGAATGTTTCTGAGGTTGTAATCGAGGGCGATGATAAAGCAATGCTTGCGCTCAATTATTCTATATACCACCTGAATTGCATTGCGCCGCGTCATTCGAAGAGCCTTTCAATTCCCGCAAGAGGCTTGTCGGGCCAAGTATATAAGGGTGCTGTATTTTGGGATACCGAAATGTTTATGCTCGATTATTTCCTGTTTACCGAGCCGAAGATTGCAAAATCATTGCTCAGATACAGAATAGACACTCTTGACGGGGCAAAGGAAAAGGCTGCGGGATATGGACTTAAGGGTGCATTTTACGCATGGGAAAGCCATGAGGGAGGAATTGACGCATGCTCGGATTATAATATAGTGGATGTGTTCACAAAGCGCCCGATGAGAACATTTTTCAAGGATAAGCAGGTGCATATTTCCGCTGCTGTGGTATATGCAGTGATGAAATATGTAAAAATGACAGGAGATTACAGTATACTCGATGAGGGCGGAGCAGAAACAGTAATTGAATGTGCACTTTTTTACAGCTCACTGCTTTTGAAAAAGGCCGGCGGTAATTTGTACGAAATTCACGATGTTGTAGGACCGGACGAATATCATGAACGCGTAAATAACAATGCTTATACAAATAAAATGGCGCAGTTTACATTAAAAGCCGCATGTGAGGTTATAGAATATATAAAAAATAAAAAAGAGCAATATCCGAATTACAATCTTGATGAGCTTTGTGAAAAATTCGGCGAATATTCAAAAAATATGTATGTTCCTCAGCCGAATGAAAAAAGCGGATTGATAGAGCAATTTGACGGTTACTTTAAAATGGAGGATGTTGACATTCCCACGTTAAAAACAAGATTGCTCGATGATAAGGAATATTGGGGCGGAGCATACGGAATTGCCAGTCAGACGCAAATTATAAAGCAAGCGGATGTTGTGGCGATGATGAGCATGTTTAAAGGTGATTACAACACAGATGAGATGAAAAAAAATTGGGAATATTATGAGCCGAGAACAGAACACGGCTCGTCCCTTTCGGCTTGTATGTATTCTCTTTTGGCATGCTATACCGATATGCCGGAAAAAGCATATCCTCTGTTTATGAAGTCGGCTTGTGCCGACCTGGATACCCCGGGTAAGCTTTGGGCAGGACTTATTTATATAGGCGGAACTCACCCTGCTGCTGCGGGAGGCGCATGGAAGGTTGCGGCAGAGGGATTTGCGGGATTAAGCTTTAAAGACGGTAAAATAAATATTAATCCTGTATTGCCGAATAATTGGAAAAGACTTAAATTTAAAATTAATTATCTTGGTAAGATGTATCTTATTGATATTAATAACGGCAAAGGCACGATAGAAAGCCTGTAAAGCAAAAACAACTCATTCGGGGAAACTCCTTAATGAGTTTTTTTGTTATTTTGGTAAAAGAACAAATAAATGGGTTGCATGTTTGTTAATATTATGATATAATAGTAATATTATTGGCGAAATATGTCAGACAATAATGTAAGGCTGAAATGTCGCCGAAATATAGGAGGATATTATATGGATGGACAAACACTTCAGATTTTGATTGCCATGGTAATTTATATGGCAATTGTAATCGTAATCGGAGTTTTATTTGCAAAAACGGCAAATAAAAGCTCGGAAAACTATTTTTTGGGCGGTCGTTCGTTAGGACCGTGGGTTACCGCTATGAGTGCGGAGGCATCGGATATGAGCGGCTGGCTTCTTATGGGACTGCCCGGTGTTGCATATTGGTGCGGACTTGCCGATGCGGCATGGACAGCAATAGGACTTGCCTTGGGTACATATTTAAACTGGCTGATTGTATCCAAAAGACTTCGCCGTTACAGCATCAGAGCAAACAATTCAATTACGCTTCCGGATTTTTTTTCCAATCGTTTCCGCGAGAATAAAAAAGTTATATTAACTCTTTCCGCTTTGTTTATACTGATATTTTTTACGGTATATGCGGCAAGCTGCTTTGTAACCTGTGGAAAACTGTTTTCAACACTTTTCGGAACTCCGTATATTTCTATGATGATTGTCGGAGCGGTATTCGTTCTGCTTTATACTATTTTGGGCGGATTTTTGGCAGAAAGTGCGTCTGACTTTATGCAGAGTATAGTAATGATAGTAGCTCTTGCGGTAATAGTAACAATAAGCACAATTAATGCCGGCGGTATTGGTCAGGTTTTGGAAAATGCAAAAAATATTCCCGGATTTTTAGAATTTTTCGGAATAGCTTCTCCTACGGTTAACGAAGCGGGAGAGCAAATTGTGGAAGCCGGAAAACCGATATTCGGTGCAGCGGGAGATTACGGACTTTTGAAAGTATTTTCTATGCTTGCATGGGGTTTGGGATATTTCGGCATGCCGCAGGTATTGCTCAGATTTATGGCAATACGCAGAGAAGATGAACTTAAGCGTTCGAGAAGAATTGCAATGGTTTGGGTGCTTATATCGCTTGCTGTAGCGGTATTTATCGGAATTGTCGGCAGACAGCTTTATCCGACGGCGCATCTTAGCGCGACAAGTGCGGAAAATATATTTATAACACTTGCGACAAGCTCGCTGCCGCCGATTTTGGCAGGATTTGTAATGGCAGGAATTTTGGCAGCAACAATAAGTTCTTCCGATTCATATCTTTTGATAGCGGCTTCCGCTTTTTCAAAAAATATTTTCCAGGGAGTATTCAAAAAGGATGCTTCGGATAAAATCGTTATGACGGTGTCACGCTGCACTCTTTTGGCTATCGCAATAATTGCCATGATAATAGCTATGGATGAAAAGAGTATTATATTTAAAATCGTATCGTTTGCTTGGGCGGGATTCGGTGCAACCTTCGGACCGCTTATGCTTTTCTCTTTGTTCTGGAAGAGAATAAACCGCCCCGGTGCAATTGCCGGAATGGTAGGCGGTGCAGGAATGGTCTTTTTATGGAAGCTTGTAATTTCAGGACTCGGCGGTGCTTTTGCAATTTATGAATTGCTGCCTGCATTTATATTCTCATCGATTTGTATAGTAGTGGTTTCACTTTTGACTCTGCCTCCGTCAAAGGAAATTAAAGAGGATTTTGAATCAATTAAAGTAAAATCGACAATATAATGGGGTACTGCAATGGATATTTTTGATGTATTAACGCTCATAGGAGGATTGTGCTTGTTTCTTTTCGGAATGAGCACAATGGGAGATGCGCTTGAAAGACGTGCGGGAGGAAGTCTTAAAATAATTCTCGGCAAGCTTACAAAAAACAAAATGACGGGATTTTTGACGGGACTTGGTGTAACTGCAATCATTCAAAGCTCTTCCGCAACTACGGTTATGGTGGTCGGATTTGTAAACTCCGGTATTATGACGCTTCGGCAGTCAATCGGAGTTATAATGGGAGCAAATATCGGAACAACCGTGACGGCATGGATTTTGAGTCTTGGAGGAATATCGAGCGACGCAATTTTTATGCAGCTTTTAAAGCCTACGTCGTTTACTCCGATTCTTGCGCTTATCGGTACCGGATTGCTCATGTTCGGAAAAACCAGCAAGAAAAAGGATACAGGTACAATACTTCTCGGCTTTGCAACCTTGATGTTCGGAATGGATACAATGACGAATGCAGTTTCGGGTTTGGCTGATGTTCCGGCATTCCAAAATATGTTTATAATGTTTAAAAATCCTGTTTTGGGCGTAATTGTCGGTGCGGTTTTGACTGCAATTATACAATCAAGTTCCGCATCTGTCGGAATATTGCAGGCTTTGTCGGTTACCGGACAAGTATCTTACGGTGCGGCAATCCCGATTATTATGGGACAAAACATAGGCACATGTATAACTGCCATACTTTCTTCTTTCGGAACGAACAAAAATGCTAAGCGTGCCGCAGTTGTGCATCTTTCCTTTAATGTTATGGGTACGGCAATATGGCTGATAGTTTTCAGCATTGTGTCAACGCTGCTGAAACCGGTATTCCTGAATGAATCGGCATCACTTTTTGGAATTGCGGTTGCTCATTCGGCATTTAATATTGCATGTACCGTTATACTGCTGCCGATATCTTCAATTCTTGAAAGAATAGCATATATGATTGTTCCGGATACGGAAAGCAAAGAGGTTGTGACAGAATTGGATGAAAGACTTCTTGCAACGCCTCCGATTGCTTTGCAAAGATGCAGCGAGCTTGTAGGGGAAATGGCACAAATATCAATATCTTCGCTTAAAAAAAGTATGGATATGCTTTCAGAATACAATGCCGAGGAAGCGGAGCTTATTCGTAAAAGCGAAAAGAAGGTTGACCATTATGAGGACATTTTGGGAACATATCTTGTTAAGCTGAGCGGACATCAGGTCAGTGATAACGACAGCAGTACCATATCCAAGCTGTTAAAGGCAATAGGAGACTTTGAGAGAATATCGGATCACGGAATTAATATTTTGGAATCTGCCGAAGAATTAAACAGTAAAGATATTAAGTTTACAAAATCGGCAGAAAGCGAATTGAAAATTTTGTGCAGAGCTGTTTCGGATATACTTACCATGGCATATGAAGCTTTTGTAAAAAATGATTTGGAACTTGCAAAAGAGGTCGAGCCTCTTGAACAGGTAATTGACGAGCTTAGGGCAAAAATGAGAAACGGGCATATAAACCGTTTGAAAGACGGTAAATGCTCTATAGAAGCGGGATTTGTCTGGGCTGACTTGTTGACAAATCTGGAAAGAACGGCAGACCATTGCTCGGGAATTGCAGTCTGTATAATAGACGCAGCTGATAATAATATGAATTTGCACGAGTCTTTGAAAGATTTGAAAACAAATAATGCGGAGTTTGATCATATGTATAATGAGTATTCGAAAAAATACAGTATTGAATAAAGACTGTTCCATTGTATATGAAGTAGAAAATTTACGATAGATAAATTTAATTAAATAGATATATTAACAAGCGTAATACGCCCGAAGGGGGTGTTAAAAAACTCCGGAACGCAAAAAGGCATGTGTTACTTGGATAATATATAATAAAATAATTTGGTTTTATAATTTTTTGAAAAAAACTCAAAATTCTCGATTTTTATTATATTAAAATGCCTTTTTGCTACGCCCTCACCAAACCTCTCGGAGTACAAGCCGAAGAAAAGTAATCATAGCACCGATTTTGAAAGACGAATTTTAGCTTTCACTGCGTTAAAATACTCGGTAATCCGTAAAGGATTGCCTCCGTTTTTGCCTTGTGTAATCAAAAAATTCGTTCTTTCAAAATTCTGCGACCTGAAAAGGATAGAATTTTGAGCAGATTTTAGTACGGAGGATGCAGAAAGGCTAACGCCTTTCAAAGACGACAAACTGAAATATGCCGAAATTATGCCTTTTCAGGCGGTGTTATGATTACTTATCTTCGGCAAACACCGTCGGGTTTGGTTTGAGCGTTCCAAAGCTTTTTTCCTACCCCCCTTTATTTTTCCGTTGATTTCGTAATAAGTAAAACAGTAAAAAACCGAACAAACAAAAAAGTCTCGCAAGGAGACATTCTTGTCTATTCGGTTTTTTGTTTCTTTTTTAAATCAGACTGCACGTGTAACCTTTCCCGAACGCAGACAACGTGTACAAACGTGAATTGATTTTGTTGTTCCGTTTACTACGGCTCTTACTTTACGAACATTCGGTTTCCATGTTCTGTTTGATCTTCTGTGCGAGTGACTTACCTTTATTCCGAAAGATACGCCCTTTCCGCATATATCGCATTTTGCCATGTGTAACACCTCCTAAAATGGTTAATCAATATCAAAACACAACTATTTTACCACATATTGAGGAAAAAATCAAGGCTTTTTATAAAAAAAAATAACATTTTATGATTTAATTTATATATTGGACGTATTTTTTGGTTAAATGTCCGAATATTTAAAAAAAATATCAAAAATTTCGTATTTTCTATTTAATTATTTGAATAAATAATGTATAATATATATAATGGGGGAAATTCTGAAATGAAAACTCCCGCCTTAGATGTAGGAGACACACGGTTATAATAACGACCGTTTTATATTTTTACGAAAGGAAATAACAAAAAATGGCAGAAGAACGCAGCTTTATAATACCGCTTACCACAATATTGGAGGAATTTCAATTTGAAAGGCTTTACGAATCGACAGACATAGAGGATGTTAAAATTGCAAGCGCGGATTTGAACAGACCGGGACTGCAAATTGCGGGATTTTACGATTACTTTGACCCGCAGAGAATACAGATAATGGGCAAGGTGGAATTTACCTATCTTGAACAGTTTTCGGGAGAAAAACGCTACGAAATGCTTGATAAGCTTTTTTCGAAAAAGATACCGCTTTTAATTGTTACAAGAGGCTTGCAGATATGCCCCGAAATGTTGATTTTGGCAAAAAAATATGATGTTACCCTTGTTCGAAGCGAGGAATCGACCTCAAGCCTTATGAGTACGCTTATAAGCTATCTGAATGTACAGATTGCGCCGCGAATGACGCGCCACGGCGTTTTGGTTGAGGTTTACGGCGAAGGCATATTGATTTTGGGAGAAAGCGGTGTAGGAAAAAGCGAAGCGGCGATAGAGCTTCTGAAAAGAGGTCATCGCTTGGTTGCAGACGACGCTGTGGAAATAAAGAGAGTTTCATCAAAAACACTTGTCGGCTCATCACCCGCAATAATTCGCCATTTTGTTGAACTTCGCGGTATCGGAATTATTGATGTTAAGGAAATATTCGGTATAGGAGCGGTAAAAGATACGGAAAGCATTGACCTTATCATTCATCTTGAGCCGTGGGAAGAAAACAAGCAATACGACCGTCTCGGAATGGTTGACGAGTATACCAATATTATGGGAATAAATGTATCGAGCCTTACAATTCCGGTTAAACTCGGAAGAAATCTGGCGGTTATCATAGAAGTTGCCGCAATGAACAACAGACAAAAACGAATGGGCTATAATGCGGCGGTAGAATTAAACAACCGACTTATGAAAGAAATGCAGCTTGAGGAATAAAAAATGGAGGAAATATAAAAATTTATGAAATCTGATTTTTTGGAAAAACTTAATTTTGTGTGCAGTGATGTAAAAACAAATGAAAAAATGTCAAAGCATACAACTTTTCGGATTGGCGGAGAAGCGGAATATTATGTGCGTCCGTCGTCGAAAAAAGAAATTACGGATATTATCGGATTGTGTAATAAAGAAAATATCGAATACATGACAATCGGCAACGGCTCAAACCTTTTGGTGAGTGATTTTGGGATAGACGGGGTTGTTATAGATATTTCAAATAAGCTTTCGAATATAAAAATCAGCGGGAACAAAATTGAAGCGGAAGCGGGCGTATTGCTGTCCAAGCTTGCAAAAGCGGCACTTGCTGAAAGTCTTTCGGGCTTGGAATTTGCGGCAGGAATACCGGGAACTCTCGGCGGCGGAATTTATATGAATGCCGGAGCATACGGAGGAGAGCTGAAGGATGTGGTAAAAAGCGTCGAATATGCGGATGAAAACGGTGAAATAAGGACGGCACACGGTGAAGAGCTTGGTTTCGGTTACCGAAAAAGTATGTTTACAAATAAAAAAATGACAATACTTTCCTGCGTTGCGGAGCTTGAAAAAGGAGATTATGAAATTATAAAATCCAAAATGGAGGAGCTGAATTCAAAACGTGCGGCAAAACAACCGCTTTCGGAGGCGAGTGCGGGAAGTACATTCAAACGCCCGGAGGGGTATTTTGCCGGGAGTCTGATTGAAGCTGCGGGACTTAAAGGATATTCCGTGGGCGGGGCGGCAGTTTCGGAAAAGCATGCGGGATTTGTTGTTAATAAAGGCGGCGCGTCGGCAAGCGATGTAAAAGCTTTGATAGAATATGTTCAAAAAACGGTAAGTGAAAAATTTTCGGTTGAATTGGAACCGGAAGTGAAAATAATCGGAAAGAATGAGTGAGATAAAATGACAAAATTCACAGTGGTTACAGGGCTCTCGGGCTCGGGGAAAACGCAGGTTGTGCGTTTTTTGGAAGACAGAGGTTTTTTCTGCATAGATAATATGCCTCCTGTGTTGATTCCGCAGGTTGCGAAGCTGTTTTTATCGATGAACGGTAATTATGAAAACATAGCATTTGTGGTAGATACAAGAATGGGCGAATTTATAAATGAGCTTTTAACTAACTTAAAATGGCTTAAAGAAAGCGGCTACGAATGTAAGCTTTTGTTTTTGGATGCGGCTGACGAGACGCTTGTGAAAAGATACAAGGAGACAAGGCGTGTTCATCCTCTTTCGGGTAATCGCGGTCTTTTGGACAGTATCCAGCGGGAAAGAAAAATGTTGGAAAAATTGTATCTTGCGGCGGATTATACAATCGACACAACAAATTTATCTCTTCATCAGCTTTCAAAAAAGCTGGAAAAATTATATTCGGACAGCGGTGAACAGGAAAGTATAACCGTAAATGTAAACGCATTTGGATTTAAGTACGGAATACCGCTTGATTCCGACCTTGTCTTTGATGTCAGATGCTTCCCGAATCCGTTTTATATAGATGAGTTAAAAGAGAAAACGGGACTTGACAAGGAAGTGCGTGATTATGTCATGGGATTTGACGAATCAAGACTGTTTATACAAAAATTGGAGGATATGATTTTATTTCTTATGCCCATGTATATAGAAGAGGGTAAAACCAGCCTTACAATCTCAATAGGCTGTACCGGAGGTAAACACAGAAGTATAACAATGGCGTATTTGCTCGGAGAAGCATTAAAGAAAAACGGTTACGCGGTGAATATGATATACCGCGATATCGAAAAGGGGAAATAAAAATATGCTTTGTGATAAGAAAATTGTTACAATAGGAGGAGGCACGGGGCTTTCCACAATGCTCAGAGGGCTAAAAAAATATACTCATAATATAACAGCTGTTGTTACGGTTGCCGATGACGGCGGCTCAAGCGGAGTATTAAGAGAAGATTTGGGCATGCTTGCCCCGGGAGATATACGAAAATGTATATCCGCGCTTGCGGAAACAAATCCGATAGTTGAAGAGCTTATAAATTATCGATTTACCGACGGATGCCTGAAAGGGCATGCTTTCGGTAATCTGTATTTGGCGGCTCTTTGCGGGATTTCCGAAAGCTTTGAAGATGCGGTACATAAAATGAACAGACTTTTCGGCGTTGAGGGAGATATATTGCCGGTTACAAACGAAAATGTGAGAATTTCCGCGCATTTAAAAGACGGGCATATTATTAACGGAGAAACAAATATCGGAAGGGAATGTAACGGTGAAATTGAGTGTATCGAATTAAATCCGTCTCATGCAATGCCTGCTAAAAATGTGCTGGATGCAATTTCCGATGCGGATATGATTATTCTCGGACCGGGCAGCCTGTACACAAGCATAGTTCCGAATTTGCTGGTTGACGGAGTGAGCGAAGCTATATACAACAGCAATGCAAAAAGAGTTTATGTAGCAAATATAATGACTCAGCCGAGCGAGACGGTCGGATATGATTTGTATGACCATATAGAAGCCATAGAAAAGCATGCGGGATGCAAAATTATTGATTATGTTGTTGCGAATACCGCCCAAATTCCGGAAACGCTTTTAAATCGATACGCGCTTGACGGCTCCGAGCCGGTAAAGCTGAATGTTGAACGTTATATCGATAGGGCTATTAATGTTGTTTTGGAAAATCTTTATTCAAATGATAACGGAATGATAAGACACAACTATTTAAAGCTTGCAAAAACACTGATGAGACTATAACATCGGTGCAGATGTTCACAGAACAGGCTGCAAGCTGTATGAAGCTTAGCTTTCGTTGATAGTAAAGTGAGAGCGTTGCTTTGATTATAAAAAGAAAGGTTAAGAGAAAATGTCATTTTCATATGATATAAAAACAAGGCTTGCCGAATATAAAACGGATTGCGAATTTTGTAAAATTGCGGAATTGTACGGCATAATGAGCTTTGCGGCATCGAAAAAAAACAGGAAAATAAGCATAGTGACCGAGCATGAGAAGGTGTTTGAAAAAACAGGAATGCTTTTTTCGGAGTGTATGGGTTTTGTTCCGGAGAAAAAATCTTATGCCGGAGGCTTTCGCTATGAAATAGCAGAGGATGTACAATGTGACATAATAGAAGAAAAACTTCATTTGCAAGATATGCAGCGGGAATACCGGGAAGAAATAATGCCGTTTGAGTGCTGTCGTATTTCGTATATACGGGGAGCGTTTTTGGGAGGCGGCTCGGTTTCCGACCCGAAAAAAAACTATCATCTTGAATTTGATGCACACAGCCGCGAAGCAGCGGAATATTTAAAGGCTGAAATAAAAGATGTTCCGGTAAAAATTACAAAAAGGAAAAACCGATATATAGTTTATATAAAGGGGTATGAGGATATAGCTGCGCTTGTCGGACTCATAGGTGCCGGAACAGCCGCAATGGAAATATATAATATTTCTATTGAAAAAGAAATAAGAAACGGAATAAACAGGCGTGTGAATTGTGAAAATGCCAATATAGATAAGGTGGCAAAAGCTTATGTAAAGCATATGAGAGCAATTGAAAAAATAAATGATACGATAGGCTTTGACAATTTGCCGAAATCTCTTGCCGAAATAGCAAAAATTCGGATGGAATACCCTGATGAAAGTCTTAAAGAGCTGGGAGAAAGACTCACTCCTCCGATAGGAAAATCGGGGGTTAATCACAGACTTAACAGAATATTGGAAATATCAAAAAATATATAAACAAACCAAAAATAACTGTAGCAAAATGTTTCATTTTGTTACAGTTATTTTTTTGCTTTTAGTCAAATAAATGGTGATTTTGTACTAAAAATAGCAGGATTTCTAAAGAAATAGCAGGATTTTCTATTTATTCCGACCGCAAAAAATGATAAAATATATATATCAGGAATAAATATGCTTCAAAGATGCCCGAAGGGGGGAGAATGGTGTTTAAACTGCTCAAACGAAAATTTTATTCGGTGCTTATCGTTATTTTTATTTTGCTTATTGTTATAATGGTTTCGGCATATCTTGTTATTGAAAAGGCGCTTGTCAGTGATTACACCTCAAAAACCGCCGATATAGCAAGAAAAACCACAAATGATTTTCAGATAAAAACAGATTATGCGGAATATATTGCTTCGATTTTTATCAATAAGCTTATGGAAAAAACCGATGAAAACGGCAGACTTCGTGAGGAAGATTTTAATGCGGATATAAGTAAAATCAAAATATACGACAGTGATATAGACGGACTCGGAATATTTTGGGATAACGGGAGCTATTTTGTTTCCGCAACCGATTATGTAAGATTCAGACCGGAGCTTAACGAAATGATAAAAAAGGCAAATAAAGAAAAATGGGTTGTTTTGGATTTTAAAGAAAACGGCGGTTATATTTTTTTACTTATACCGATTAACAATAAGCAGAATATGCAGGAGGGCTTTGCACTGGTAGACGCGTCGTCACTGAAAAAAACATATAAAGCGGAAAGCTTGTTTTTTAAAGACGCGATTACATATTTGCAGACAAACGGGGACAGACTTTATTTAAGCGGTGAAAAATTAAAAAACAAAAGTGAAGACGGTATGCTGAAAATAAAAGAAGATATTCAAAGCGATTTGAAAATCGTAATGAAATTTCCTATGACCGAAATTAACGAGAGATTGTTTCATGTTAAAATCTTTTTAATGCTGTTCGGTACGGTTTTTGCCGGACTTTCGGTTTTGGTTGTACATAATATGGTACGAAGAATAACCGGCGAATTGGAAATACTGAAGAATGAAATAGATACTTATGCAAAAGAAGGCAATAAAAAAATCATGGAAAGGGGCAGACGAATATGACGACGGTATTGGTGGTTGATGACGAATATTTGGTAAGGCGCGGGATAAAAGAAACCATTGATTGGGCAAGTTACGGATTTGAGATAATAGGGGAAGCTTCCAACGGAATTGACGGTTATACAAGATATCTTGAACTGCATCCTGACATAGTTATAACAGATGTTCGAATGAAACGTGCAACCGGCCTTGAATTGATAGAAAAATTAAAGGCTCTTGAAAATTTTGACAGTGAAGTAGTGATAATTTCCGCTTATGATGACTTTGAATATGTAAAAAAAGCACTTGAAAACAATGTAAGCGCATATATACTCAAGCCTATTCAAGAAAATGAACTGATTTCGGTTATGCTGAGACTCAAGAGTGAACTGAAAGAAAAGCGTGAAAAGAAAAATCTTATTGAAAATATGGCAGAACAAATTCCGGTAATCCGAAATACTTTTTTAAAGGATTTGTTTGAAGGAAAAATTACCGATTTGGACAAAATAGAACGGAAATGCGAGCTGTATGATATTCCGATGCCGACCGAAGAATATACGGTGGTATGTATGAAGCTTGACAATATGATGAGCGTGGCGGAGAATACAAAACAGCTTCAGGAGGATATGGAAGAAACGCTTTCTTATTGCCGCGGGTTGCCGAACAGCATTAATTTTATGTCCTGCGTTATATCGGAATGTAATATGGCACTTTTAATGTTCCACCATGATGACAACTACAATTTGCTGCAATCCTCACTGCTCCCGATGACCGATTTCCTGTTTACAATAAAAGAGCAGTTTGAGGCATCGACAGGAAGAACAATATCGATAGGCTATTCCATGGGACATACAGGAATAAGCGAAATAAAAAAAGCTTATGAAGAAGCAAAAAGAGCACTTGCACATAAGAGCTTTGTCGGCAATAATGCACTCATAGACTATGTCACTGTGCCGAAGACCATGAACTCGGCATTGGTTTTCCCAAATGAGGATATAGAAAAAATTTTAGAGGCTGCGGCACAGGGCAACAAAGCGGAAGCGAAGCATATAATAGAAAGCTTTTTTGATAAAATAAAGAAAAATCCGTCGGTTGATATAGAAAGCTTAAAAGATGTTGTGCTTGAAATGTCTATTGTTATTTTGAGAAGACATTTCAGAAACGTGGAGGAAATAAATAAAACTTACGGACGACGTGTTGTTCCGTCGAATGAATTAAAAAGACTTGAGAATATAAATTCAATCGAAAATTGGGTTTATGACCTTGTGGAAAAGTTATTTTCAAGTGAAAATGAAGTGGATAAAAACGGATATGTATTTAAAATAAAGGAAAGGCTGCAAAACGCTTATCAATCCTCGGTTACGGCGGAGGAGATTGCGGAGGAACTTCACATAAGTTCATATTATCTTATGCACTTGTTTAAAGAAGAGACCGGCATGACATTTAACCAGTATCTTACAAAAGTACGGATAGATAAGGCGAGCGAAATGATTGCTTCCGGAAAATACAAGGTTTATGAGGTTGCGGAAGCGGTAGGCTACAAGGATGCGGCATATTTTTCCTATATATATAAAAAGGTGACGGGCAACAGCCCGAAAAAGGCGATGTTTCATAAATAAGAGGATAATATAATGCGAATATTTGATAAATTGCAGGAAAAAGGTGACAGGAAAAAAAGTGATAAATTTACGGGTAAATTCAATCACGTCAAAAAATATTGGAATAAAAACAGGATTTATATGAGACTTCTTGTAGTCATCATGTTTTTTTCGGTTGCTCCTTGTCTGCTTATCGGAATATGGGCAAATTACTATATAAAGAATGTTGTTCTCGATAATTATATGGAGGAATACTTAGACAGCGTATATAAAAGTATTCAGGACGGGATGAATCATTATATAGACCAGATTTCCGCCTACTCGGTTTATATATTTTCCGGCGGCGAAATTTATCAGGCTGCCGACAGTAAAAAGCTCACAAGGCAGGAAAAGACCGAGAGGATAAGAAGATATTTAAACAGTAACTGGAACAGCATTGACCTTGCCGCAAATGTCGATATAGTGATAGATTCGGATTTTGTAATACGGAAAAAGGACGAAAATATAAAAATGCCGGAGGAGAATTATAAAGAGCCTCTGAGACATACAAATATACTGCTTTTAAATTGTCTTGCCGAGGGTGAAAACGGCGAAAAATACTTGGTTTTCGGCAGAACGGTGTATAATATGGCGAGCAATAAGCGTGAATTTGATCTTTATATTTATGTTCCGGAGGAGGAAATATATAAGGTGCTTTCCGAGGTTAATAATGAAAATAATTTGCTTTATCTTACCGCAAATGACCGAGTGATAAGCCATCCGGATAAAACAAAGCTCGGAAACTATGTGATATTTCCGGACGCGACCGTTTTCGGAAAGCCGGATATAACAAGACGTATAGGCGAATATTTTTACGATTACCGAACGATGAACTTTAAAATTGCGACCTGCGGAAAATGGGCGGTTGAAAGCCGTATGAGCTATAAAGAGCTTTATCGTACAACCGACCGGCTTCAAAGTGAAACAATGATAATTTTGTGCTTTGCTATATTTGCCGCGCTTATATTGGCTATAATTGTTCCGATTTCGCTTTTGAGATCTATTTCCACTTTAAAAAATCGTATGCACGAGTTCGTAACAAGTGAGACGGAAAATCGTACTCCGCAGTTTTCTTATGAGGAAATATACGATCTGGAAGAAAGCTTTAATCGGATGATAGTCGAAATAAACGAGCTTATGCAAAGAAACGTAATGGAAAAAGAAAAGCAGCGCCGTGCCGAGCTTCAGGCTTTGCAGGCTCAAATTAATCCGCATTTTATATATAATGCCCTGGACGCGATTGCATGGTATGCAAAAATCGAGAAGCAGACTTACATTGCCGATATGGTATGTGAGCTTGCGACATTTTTCAGAATAAGCTTGCACAAGGGTGACAATATAATAAAAATTCATGAAGAGATAAGCCATGTGGAAAGCTATATAGCAATCGAGCAGCTGCGATTTCCGGGGATGTTTGATGTATATTATAAAATTCAGGAAGATTTAATGGAAGAAAAAATGATAAAAATTATTCTTCAGCCGATTGTTGAAAATTCCATAAAGCACGGTTTTGAAAATATAGACAGCGGCGGAATTATAAATATCACGGCATACCGCGACGGCGACGATATTATCTTTGAAGTTGAAGACAACGGACACGGAATGAATTTTGACCCGCTTGCAGCGGAAAATGCCGGGTCGGTGGGCTACGGAATAAAGAATGTTAATGAGAGAATAAAGCTTGAATACGGAGAACGGTACGGACTCAAATATCAGAGTGTTCCCGGCGAGGGCACGACGGTTAAAATCAGAATAGGGAAAATAGAAAATCCGCCTGCGCAAATCAATCTGCAGGAATAATAAATCCGTAGGGGCGACCACATAGGGTCGCCCCTACGGATTTCATCCGAACAAAGTATTTTCAAACCTGCGGCTGATATAAACCTTGTGTTAAAACTTTTGTAAAAAACATGTAAAAAAGGCATTTTGGGGTGTAAAAATAACCAAATGCCTTTTTTGTTGTAATTTTGTATAGATTAGTACATATATAAAATGAAATATGGTTTAAAATAAACAAAAAACAAACAAAAAAATAGAAATTATAGAAAAGATAGCAGGATTTCTAAAGAAATAGCAGGATTTCCTATTCCAATTTGCTTTTTTATTTTGTATAATTTATATATAAGAATTTATAAATATTTTTATAGGAGGAAATTCATATGAAAAAGAAAATTTTACTTATCACATTGGCGGCTTCGCTGCTTTGTACGGGACTTACATCCTGCGGCAAAAAGACCGAAACCGACGCAGAGGGAAAAATCACTATAAGCGTTGGTGAATGGCCGTCGGAAAACAGACCGGTAGACCGTGAAAAATGGGAAGGCTACAAAGAGGAAATGAAAAAGCAATACCCCGATATTGAAGTAGTTCCCGACGAATGGGCATATGATGTTCAGACATTTTTGCCGAAAGCTTCGAGCGGACAGCTTCCGACTCTTTATCCCTGCCACCTGACAGAGACAAAGAAAATCGTAAAAGCGGGATATTCTGCCGATGTTACTGAAAATATCAAGGATAAAGGCTGGATAGAGTATTTGGATAAAGACCTCCTGGAGCTTTGCGAAAAGGACGGTCACTACTACGGCTTACCGAGAGAGTCCTACAAAATGGGTCTTGCATGTAATGCGGAGCTGTTTAAAAAAGCAGGTCTCGTAGACGAAAACGGAGTTCCGAAGTTCCCGCAGACATGGGAAGAAGTCGGCGAAACAGCTAAGATTATTAAAGAAAAGACCGGTCAGGCAGGCTTTGTTCTTCCGACAATAAATAACTGCGGCGGCTGGCACTTCATGAATATTGCATGGGCATACGGAACAGAGTTTATGAAGCAGAACGATGACGGCACATGGACGGCAACCTTTGATTCGCCGGAATGTGTTGCAGCATTGCAGTTTGTTAAGGATTTGAAATGGAAATATAATGCACTTCCCGATAATGCACTTATTGACCAGCCCGAGATGCAAAAATTGTTTGCTGTAGACCAGGGCGCAATGTACTTAACCTCCGGACCGGATGTATACTTGACACAAACCTACGGTATGCCTTTTGACAGATGGTCATTTACAAAGATGCCTGCCGGACCTAAGGGCAGATATGCGCTTATGGGCGGTAAAACATGGATGTTCTCTCCCGAAGCTACTTATGAACAGATTGACGCTTGCTTGAAATGGCTCGATATTGCGAACGGATATAAACCGGCAGTAACAGCAGAGGAACAGGAAGCATATCTTGCAAAACAAAAAGACAATCTGGAAACTTCTCTTGCAGACGGATATTCAATTGTTTATCAAGGAACAACAGGCGTTTGGAACTTGCCCGAGCTTCGGGAAAAGGTTGACAAGCTTGCAAAAGAGATGGCAAATGTTGACCTTAAAATGGTTGAAAGCTCATTCGATATGTCGGATGTCAACGTTAAGCCGGAAGAGCCGATGAATTGTCAGGATTTATATTCGGTGCTTGATGCGTGCATTCAGTCGGTATTGACAGACCAAAACGCAGACCCCGCGGCTTTGATTAAACAAGCTAACTCGGACTTCCAGACAAACTTCCTGGATAAGGTTGAAGAGTAGTTTACAAACTTATTTTGCGGTAAGAGCGGCTTTTCGCCGCCTTGCCGCGGGAATATA
>CAKSJU010000022.1 GCA_934463455.1 uncultured Clostridia bacterium
TTACAATATGTTCCGTTTAATACTTGATATGTAAAATCATTCTCGCTTGTTTCACAGTCAAGCGGCACTTTCTGCTCTGCCTTTGCTGCTGCCGTAACTGTATCGGCGTTCGCTTCACATTCAAGCTTTGCGTTCTCTATATAATATCTCGGGTGGTGATAATATATGCTGTATTTATGTCCTGCCGCCGCTTCATCAAATGCCCAATTTCCCTCCAAATCTGTTATAAGACTTTCTGCCGCGGTATTATCTGTAGTATCCCACAATGTAACATTTATGTTTCCGACTCCCTTGCCATCAGTCAAAATCACCTTACCGGTTATATTACATTTTTCATCTGCGGCATTTAATGCAACTGTATTAATTTCCGTCTTTTCGCTCGTCTGCGCAAATGATACATCCGAAAAAATACATGCCGCAGTGCTCAATATACATACACATTTTTTTAAATATACAAACATTTTCATTAGCTTTACCTCTTTGTCATATTTTAACATAATTCTTTTTTATTGTATCATAAAAACAATTTAAAGTCAAACTAAGTATCGGTTATTTATAATTTAAATTCTCAGTGATATTGAGTAGATAAAAACTTATTTACATAATTTATTAATTTTTATTTATAAAACACTTATCGTCGCCTTTAATCAATTCTAAATCCGCAAAAAAATAAGGCGACTGACTGCCATCAATCACCTTATTTTACATATTTTATATTTAAAGCAAAAATTCACACATTCGCTTTATTCTCAGTGTTAACCCCTTGCGCTTATGGGATACTGTTCGCTCCGTCACTCTCAACCGGCAAGGCATCATCATAACGATTAAAATTTTCTCCATACCATTTTATCAACTATTCCGGTATATGATTGAATTATTTTTACAACTTTTGTTGATACATTTTCTTCTATATAATCCGGCACCGGTATGCCGTAATCCTTCGCCGCGTTCATCTCAACCGCTGTATTTACGGCTTGCGTAAGACTTTTTTCGTCTATTCCTGCAAGTACAAAGCATGCCTTATCAAGTGCTTCCGGGCGTTCGGTACTCGTTCTTATGCAAACAGCGGGGAACGGATTCCCTACACTTGCAAAAAATGAGCTTTCCTCCGGAAGTGTTCCGCTGTCCGATACAACGCAGAAAGCATTCATCTGCAAACAATTATAATCATGAAAGCCGAGCGGCTCATGTCTTATAACCCTATTGTCAAGCCTAAATCCGCTTTCTTCAAGACGCTTTTTAGAACGCGGGTGACAGGAATAAAGTATAGGCATATCATATTTCTCAGCCATTTTGTTAATAGCATTAAAAAGTGATTTGAAATTCTTTTCGGTATCTATATTCTCCTCCCTATGTGCAGAAAGAAGAATATAGTTTCCCTTTTCGAGACCCAATCGGCTGTGAATATCGCTTGCTTTAATTTTATCAAGATTACTGTGCAATACCTCTGCCATAGGTGACCCGGTAACATAAGTGCGTTCTTTCGGCAAACCGCACTCTGCCAGGTAACGTCTTGCATGTTCGGAATATGCCATATTTACATCGGAAATTATGTCAACAATGCGGCGATTGGTTTCTTCGGGCAGGCACTCGTCCTTACAGCGGTTTCCGGCTTCCATATGAAAAATAGGAATGTGCAAACGTTTTGCAGCTATTGCGGAAAGACAGGAGTTTGTATCTCCCAATATCAACAAGGCATCCGGCTTAATTTCATTCATCAGCTTATATGAACAATTAATAATATTCCCAACCGTTGCCCCAAGGTCGTCGCCTACAGCATCCATATATACTTCCGGATCTTCAAGTCCCAATTCCTTAAAGAATATACCGTTTAAGGTATAATCATAGTTTTGCCCCGTATGTGCAAGTACAGTATCAAAATACTTGCGGCATTTTGTGATAACAGCCGACAAACGAATAATCTCAGGGCGTGTGCCGACTATAATCAAAAGCTTTAATTTTCCGTTATTTTTAAATTTGTTTTCCATTTTAATCCCCATTCTTTCAAGATTAAACTCAGATCAATCATCCGATAACTTTCTGTTTTTTTTCTTTTTATTTCTTGAAGTTTTGTATAAAGAAAATATATTAACTTTCGGTCTTTTACCTACAATCATCCTAAACAAATATCGTAAAGGCAAGAAAACCATACCATAAACAAATACAATTTTATTATGTTTGGCTTGTCCATAATGTTTATAAACAGCATTTTTCAAAATCAAATAAAAATTGCTTAGTCCCGACTTATTGCCATCTAACCTTTTTTCCACGAATAAACCTGAAAATCTTTCATCTGATTTTATGCCGAAATTTCCCTTGCTCAATATTTCATTTATTATTATATTACAAAGTTCATTATCAGTTTTACCGTATTCTTTTTTATCCGACACACCGAAATAGACAACCGATATTTGGCATAGAGTTTTAGCAAATTTCAAAAGCTTCCACTGTGAACATTTTTCCCAAAACAAACTCTGAATTTTGTTAAAATCTTCAGATGAGATAAATACTGCCCAATCAATAATATGGCGCAAACCTGTACCGCTTGATAAAAAATGCCTGTATAAATGAAACAGCATTATTACAATATGATAAAACGGGTTTGGAATTCTTATTTTTCCATACTCGCATTGAACAAATCTGCATGAGTTCAATATTTCACTTGTCATAGCATATAAATCGATTTCTACCTCAGCGATGTTGCTGATTAAGTGGTGTATTTCAACAAGCATTCCATTCTTTATATATCCGCTGTGAAAATCGTGTTCGGTTTCATCAACCACTTTTGTATATCCATCATCAATAAGCAATTTATCAACTTTTTCAACATCATCGGAATTCACTAAAATATCAATATCACCCATCATGCGTTTTTCGGGGTTTTCATAGTACATTGCCGAAGAAAATCCTTTTAATACACAATAATTTATATTATTTTTCTCTAACAGATTTCCAATAATAAAATGATGATTAATTACCGCAACATTATTTAAATACGCATTAAGTATTTTTGATGAATATTTTTGTTGGTATATTTCAGGAATTATATCTGAAATATTGGTTAAAACAGATTGAAATATACTTTCATTTATGATTTCATCCATTTCAGAAAGCGGTATTTCACTATTTGCAGTATAGGATTCATCTAATGTGGACCTCAACAATTTAATTAAATTTTTTTCAATATCATTCATGCTGGTTAATTATGACAAATAGTCATATACCTCCTTAAACAGTATAATACTTTATACAATCTCAAAAAAAGTATCCGGTTTATTTCGGTCAAACTGTTCATTTGCCCACATAACCGTAACAAGGTTTTCACTGTCCGATAAATTTATTATATTATGAGTATACCCCGGCAGCATATGCACAGCCTCGATTTTGTCCCCGCTGACTTCAAATTCAAAAACTTCGTTTGTTCCGATTTTTCTCATCTGTATAAGTCCATGCCCGGCAACAACAATAAAAAACTCCCATTTTGTATTGTGCCAATGTTGCCCTTTGGTAATTCCGGGTTTTGAAATATTAACCGAGAACTGACCGCAGTTTTCCGTCTTTAAAAGCTCGGTAAACGCTCCCCTATCATCAACATTCATTTTTAGCGGAAAGCTAATCTTTGCCTTCGGCAAATATGAAAGGTATGTCGAATACATCTTTTTTTCAAAGCTACCCTGCGGGATTTCAGGCATTACAAGCATGTCCGGCTGATTTTTAAAAATTTCCAAAAGTTCAACAATTCTGCCGAGCGTCACATGATGCACATTCGGTGCAACACAGAATTTTCCGTCTTCACACAAAACCGCTTTTATTCCGTCAAATTCGCAGCGATGTTCTTTCTCCTCGAGTGCATCAAGCATTTCATCAATCAAATCATCTATGTATAAAAGCTCAAGCTCAACCGCCGGGTCATTTACCGTTATCGGCAAATCATTTGCTATATTATTGCAAAAAGTGGCGACAGCAGAATTGTAATTCGGTCTGCACCATTTTCCGAAAAGATTCGGAAAGCGGTAAACAAGCACTCTTGCGCCGGTTTCTTTTGCATATTCAAAAAATAAATTTTCCCCGGCTTTCTTGCTTCTGCCGTAATCACTGTCATAACGCCCTATCAGCGTCGCCTGAACAGATGAAGAAAGCATAATCGGGCATACATTTTTATGTTTTTTTAATGTATCCAAAAGAATACTCGCAAATCCGAAATTGCCCTGCATAAATTCATCCGAATTTTGCGGTCTGTTCACTCCGGCAAGATTAAAAACAAAATCTGCCTTTTCACAAAATTCGTCAAGAAGCTCACCCGGTGTATCAATGTCATATTCAAATATTTCATCAATATGTACAGCACGCGTTTTGTTTTTACCGTCTCTTATATTTTTAAGATTTTCACAAAGGTTTTTACCTACAAAACCTTTTGCACCTGTTACTAATATTTTCACTTATTTAACTCCTCTTGTATATATTTGAGACTTGATATTTTTAACTTTGTTTCTTCCACACTCAGCAATTGCGTATTATTTGAATTAAACTCCGAAAGCTTGTTCCTTTCTCGGTCTCCCTGGCTAAAGTATTTATCGTAATTTAATCCTCGCTTATCACACGGAACACGGTAAAAGTTTCCCATATCTATTGCATTGGCACACTCTTCGTTTGTAAGCAGTGTTTCATACATTTTCTCACCATGACGAATACCTATTGTTTTTATGTTCTCTTTATTTCCGCCAAACAATTCACATACGGCTTCCGCTTGAGTTTGAATTGTGCATGCAGGAGCTTTTTGAACGAGTATATCTCCGCTTTCTCCGTTTTCGAAAGCAAATAAAACCAAATCAACCGCCTCATCAAGAGACATAATAAAACGAGTCATAGAACCATCTGTTAAAGTTATAGGCTGATTATTTCTTATTTGCTCAATCCAAAGTGGTATAACACTGCCTCTTGAACACATAACATTGCCATATCTTGTGCAGCAAATTTTCGTCTTTTTTGTTGTACGTGATTTAGCAACAATGACCTTCTCCATCATAGCCTTTGATGTACCCATTGCATTAACGGGATAGGCTGCTTTATCGGTTGAAAGACATATTACGCTTTTTACTCCTTCATCTATCGCTGCGGTCAATACATTTTCCGTGCCGATTACATTTGTCTTGACAGCCTCGATAGGAAAAAATTCGCAAGACGGCACTTGCTTAAGGGCCGCTGCGTGAAAAATATAGTCAACACCATGTATTGCATTTTTTACGCTTTGCAGATCCCGCACATCACCGATATAAAATGATATTTTTTCCGATACATCCGGGAATTTTGCCTGAAATTCATGACGCATATCATCTTGCTTTTTTTCATCACGTGAAAAAATCCGAATTTCTCCTATATCCGTCTGTAAAAATCTGTTTAGTACCGCATTTCCAAACGAACCTGTACCACCTGTTATCATTAATGTTTTATCTTTAAACAGCGACATACTATCCCTCTATTCTGTATTTTTGTTATGCAATTATTATATTACAGTTTGTATGTTCCTTCCAAATCACAAATATTGCAAGTATCAAATATAACTTTATTTTTTAATTTATCAAAATTAGCTTTAATATGATCATGCTTAACCATAATTACAACCAAATCAACATCGTCGAGGAATTTATCAAAATCATGGTACTGGTTTGACACAATATCCTTTTTTATCCATGGGTCATAAACCTTTAATGGCTCTGCAAGATGGCTTTCCTGATGTTCCAATATTTGAAGAGTCGGGGATTCTCTGTAGTCATCTACATTTTCTTTATATGTTAATCCGTAAAGACCGACTCTCTTAAAATCAGTAATTCCCTTTTCTTTCATAATTTCCGCAGTTTTTGCCAAAACGTACTCAGGCATTGAATCATTAATTTTCATAGATTCACCGATAACTTTTGTCAGCTGCGGAAAATCTCCGACAAGGAACCACGGGTCAACCGATATACAGTGTCCACCTACTCCAGGTCCCGGTTGAAGAATGTTTACACGCGGGTGCATATTACATATTCTTATAACCTCATACACATCCATACCGGCCTTATCGCAAATCTTTGTCAATTCATTTGCAAAAGCAATATTTACTGCACGAAATGTATTTTCTACAACCTTTGTCATTTCAGCGGTTTTTATATCGGTAATAGCAATCTGTCCCTGACAGAAAGACGCATAAATTGCAGCAACCTTTTCACCGATTTCCTTTTCATCTGCGCCTACTGTTCTGTTGTTATGGAGAAGCTCGTACACCATATTACCCGGAATGATTCTTTCCGGGCAATGAACAAGATGAATATCTTTTCCTATAACAAATCCGTTTTCCTCAATAATAGGTCTGACATACTTGTCAATAGTTCCCGGAGATACTGTTGATTCAATTACTAATGTTGCACCTTTCGGGCAAACATCCATAACGGATTTAACAGCCGCTACCACATAGCAAGGGTCAATTATCTTGCTGAATTTGTCATATGGTGTTGGGACTGAGACGATATATGTATCTGTAACCTGATATTCGTTTGAGAATTTAATACCTGCCTTAACAGCGTCATCAAAAAGCTCTTTCAGTCCTTTCTCTTCAAATGTAACCTTTCCGTGATTAAGTGTATCCACAAGCTCCTTATTGTAGTCCGTTCCTACAACCTCTACTCCGTGGGATGCCATCATCAGCGCAGTTGGCAATCCGATGTATCCCAATCCAATTACATTAATCATTTTAAATTCCTCTTTCCCTTTTGTTTTTTTATTTTAAGTAATAGCTTTCGCATTACCTTATTAAACATTGATGTACCTATACAACGTTTTATCGCTTTGTGATATAACTTTGTGTTTCCTTTTTTATATATATTGTAAAACTGATTCCTATAAGGATTTTTGCTTATGCTATGAATAAGTTTCGGATGAGTCTCAATTGCAAACTCCAACGGCGTTGATTTAATTACACAGTTTTTTGTTGAAGTTTCAAAAAATTGCTTGCCTTTTTGCGTATTAACAATTACAACAGAACATCCGGAATCATCATCAAGCTCCGGATACAATTTTTCAATTCCCCAATAATCACCAATAGTCAAATCCGCATATGTATTAAAAGCTTTAAAGCGGCATTCATAACAGCATTCACGAAAAAACAGATTGTTGCCGAATAATTGAAAATAATCACTGTTATCTCTTGTAATAATATCTTCTGTTTCATCAGTATAAACTACACGAATATTGCTTTCCTTCCAACCGTTCGTTTTATCTCTGAAATAAAACTTTTTGAGTGGTTGTCCTTTCCTGTCTTCCAAATCTTTTTTATACAGTTCAAACAAACTCGGATCCGGCACACCGCTGCAAATAAAATCAACAAGTATTAAATTATCGGTGTCGGAAAACCTTGAGTGTACTGCAGCAATTTGACAAGGAGTTCCTGTTACAAGTACTTTTTGTCCATGTTCCAAGCAATCTGCAATTTTATCCCACGCTTCGCACATATTGCTTTGCACATATTTTGAATCTCTATATAAATCAATATCCTCCATACAACAAGTGAGATCATGTACTGCATGCAATTCGTTATTCAATTTTACACCGCAAAATGCGCCGCCTTGCCTAATGATTTGTTGATAAAACACCGCAGAAGCAGCACCTGAAGAGCTTTTTTTTCGCGAAGTTTTATCATTGTCCTTCAAAGCATAGCACCCATTGGGCTGAATTTGAATTTTAGGTTTATTCACAGGACATGTTCTTTTGCACTTCCCGCAGGAAATACATATTCTTGTGTCAATCTTTGGATACCAAAATCCGTCATTTTCACATTCCATACCAATACAATTATTAGGACATATATTGACACACAAACCGCATCCAACACAATCTTTTTTATTATCTAAAATTTTCATGATTTTTCACCTTCATACTCGGGGATTGTTTTTATTATCCTTGCCGGGTTTCCCGCAATAACACAATTACCATCAGGGAAACTTTTTGTCACTACCGAATTTGCTCCAACAATTGTATGTTCACCCAATGTAACTCCCGGCAAAATGACACATCCAAATCCAATCCACGAATTAGCACCAATTGTCACGTTCTTTCCCGGATAATGCTTACTTAAATCACTAAAATCATGATTTGCCGTAATAATCGCCACATTACAAGCGATATAACAATTTTTTCCAATTATTATTTTACTGTCACGAGTTGCCTGATAATAGTTACCCGCCTTTTGAAAAATATTAATGTTATCACTTTCAAAAATAATATTTTCCCAATTCAATACGGTAGCACGAAATGATACCGGAAAAGGAATTTTTCTGTTTATTCCAATAATTTTTTGCATAAAAACGGTCTCAATAACCCAACGCCAGCCATCCGAATAAGCATATTTCGAAAAAAAACGTCCTTTTAAGTATTTTGGGTCATAAAAAATATAACCAATTAACATAGCTAATATTTTTTTTACAAAGCTGAGTGCACTATTAATCAATCTCATTTAATCAATTCCCCCAATTTTTCAAAAAAAGCTTCAGATGATTTACGTAAATTTTCTATATTTTTATAAATCTTTTCGGAATAAGCTTGTCGTGACTTTACAACTTCTTTTACTTTATCGGCAATATTTTCATAATCATCTCTGCTTTCAAAATAGCATTCAAGCAAATTCATTCTACGCATTACATCATGGATTTTTCCCTCATTTTTCTTACTGAACGGTGTAAAATCCATATTAATTATCGGTGTATAATGCCGTAAGGATAATAATGTTCCATGAAAATATGTAGAGACTGTAGCATCAAAAAGACCGAATATTGCCGCCCATTCTAATGGTGATAGATCGATTAATTGTCTGTCCGCTCCCTTGCAATAATTGTATAAGCCTACCAATACATATGATTCACCAAGTTTTTGTTTTATTTTTTTTGTCAACTCTGCAGGAACACCCATAATTCCAATAATTTTTTTGTTAGAATCAATCTTATATTTTTTTAAAATATACTTGCTAAACTGCTCTTTTGTCATTCCCAAATGGTTATATACATCCTGTAAATCAAGAAACACAGTTGGATCGCAAGTATATATTGGCTGAGCTGTCGGGCAAACATCCATAACCAAATCTGTAGTATATTGGTCACGCACACCAATAAACGTGAATTTTTTCAAAGATTCAGCAAAATACTCTCTTTCCTTATCCCCCACATATCTCGGATCCATACCATATGCAGATGCTGCATAACTCATTTTTACAACAGGTTTTTCAAAATTCATTAAATATGGATTCGGAAAACCTCTTTTTATCCAATTCCATACAGCATCACTACCGACTATAAATATATCATAATCATCCTGGTATTGTGCCAGCACGCTTTTCGTATTTACGTCATTGCACAGTTTTTTTTCAGATAATACTAACGCATTTAAAGCTTGTTTGAATTTTTTATATTGTTCTTTCTTTAAATTCCATATAATTGGATGCTTAATTAATGATAAATTAAATTTCGGCCGATATACAGCCTCCATAACTGCGCTTGTATAATCAATAATTTCAACTTTCGCTTCGGGAAACCGCTTGGCAATTTTCCGACTTAATGAAAATGCCTGCATAAATGCTCCGTAATTTATGCTTCTGTGAAAAGTAAATATTCCGATTTTCATACACTACCTCTTTTCATTTAAAACTATCCACTGTGATTTTAAATTCTTAAACGTGATTGCGAAAAAGACAACCATCCAACAACTTCCTAATAATACCGCAACTAAAACAGAACTAATATTCAATCTGCTTACCATATAATTTTTTGTAAAATAGAATCCTGCTCCCAATACAATATTCAGCATAAGTAACGTAAAGCAATTTTTCCATGGAAAAATATCAATAAATTTAATGCCGATTTTTTTGCATGAATAACAAAGCTGGTATAGTGCCATTGAAAATGTAGCTAAAAAAGTCGCCATCGCAGGTCCAATAAACCCAAAAACAAAGTAGCAAATATAGTTTAACACCGTATTTAACAAAAGTGCACCAATCGAACTCTTTAAAACCGCCTTGGTAATGCCTGTAGCATTAAGCATCATTCCGAAATATGTACAGCGCAGCAGCAATGTCAGACAGTATACCCTAAAAACAGCCACACCCTCCAGATACTTTTCCGAATAAAGAATTGTGATTACATCCGGAGCAAATACAAAGCATCCAATTGCCACAAGGCATATAATTGCAAATGAAATTGTTGTAGCACTGTTCCACAGCCTCACCGCTTCAGCTTTTTTGTTTTTATGCAGTAATCTTACCATCTGCGGGAGCAGAACAGCCGTTATCGAAGTTGCAACTATAGTTACAGGCAGTTCTTTTGAAGCATTGGTATAAATTGCTAATTTTTCGGTTGAGAAAAATGATGTAATTACCAACTTGTCCAGTTCAACATTGATTGTACCAATCATGGAGGCTACTCCGATAGGTATTGAATATGTAAAAATGGTTTTAATCATGCTTTTATTAAAACCTATTTTAAAATTCGATGTACATTCCAGCATTTGCCAATAGGTCCATAGAGTGAAAATCACCTCTGTTGCCAAATACAACATCATATATGTTGAAAATGTTCCTCCGACAAACTGAACAAACAGAATAATACCGAGTAATGCAACACTGTTTATCACCCGATATACCATCAGCACATTTGTTTTTTCGCATACGATTAATAAATTTTCGATGCTGGACATAATAATTTTTGTCCACGGAAAAAATGCAAGAAAATACCAAAAGCACTTTATAGTTTGATTTTTAAATACCTTTTCAAGCAACGGTGTTGAAATGACCAATACCAAACCCACAATCAAACTGAGTATTGTGTTGAGCGTATAATACACTGAAAGGAATTTATCCCTTTCCTCCTGCGTTTGTGCTTTTGCCAGGAAGAAATTAATACTGTTAGGCAAGCCGAGCATAATTAATGAACAAACAAGGTTTATTGCCATTAACAGCTGCGAATATGTACCATATTCGGTTAAGCTTCGAAACCTTGACAACAGCATACCGGATACCATTGCAATGACCATAGTAATAACTTTTGACGCTGTCAGCTTAAGCGTATCATATCCTATGCGCGATTTACCTTGTTCCGCTTCCACAGATTATTTCCTCCAATCTTTCCATAATGTTATCGTAATTATATCTGTCCAAAACCGCTTGAATCGGTTTAAAGGTGATATTCCCTGTATTCAACCATTCATCATAGCTTCTTTTTATGTACCTCTTGAGAGCTTCAAAGTCCTCTTTATCATTTGCTGACTCATATGCCGCCCCAAAATTTCCTTCCCTCATAACAGCAGTTACTTCACCGTTGGGAATTTTACCGCAGGTAAGCGATATAATCGGTCTGCCAATCAGCATATATTCCAAGAATTTTCCGGGAAATACTCCCTCTTCACCTCGTTCATTCCATGTGGAAAGAATAAGTATATCGGAATCGTATTGTAACTGCAGGCAATTGTTACGCGACAGCTTTCCGCAATTTTTAAGTATTTGTTCCATGTCATATTTTTTTGCTTGTGTAACAAGCGCTGCATAATCTGAACCTGCATACACAAATTCAATATTTGATTTATCAAATTCGCCGCTTAAACATAAATCGGATATTACTTTAAAAACAGGTGTAATATCTCTTTTGCCTTCGTACAGAGCACCAACATATGTTAATGTAAGTTTGCTGTTTTTACGCTTTTGGTAATTCGTATCGGCATCGGAAATGTCATAACCGTTAGGAATCATATATGACTTATCGAGATATTTATTTCCGCATATCCGATGAACATATCCGTTTGACACTGCGACAATTTTATCTGCATATCTGCAAGCTGTATTTTGCAAATATCTGTGAAACGGTCTTATAAATATTGAACTCCTTTTTACAACAATAGGATCGCGAAAATCGCATATCCAATTTTTTATGTGATACTTACGTTTTAATCTAAGTCCGATAAGCACGGAGCTGATAGGTCCGAATGTTGTAAAACATGCGTCATAATCGTCCGCATTTAGTATTCCTTTTTCAAAAAGCGCAATTGCTTTTTTTGAATATTTTTTTTCAGCACAATATGACTTTATCGAACGTTCAAAATACCGCAGCTGATCCCAAAATTCTCCCGACAAATTTACATGCCGCACAGCTTGATTATCTGTTTGTATATTAGGCGAAGCCGGCTTCAAAGAATACACTTTACAATTTTTTGAGTTATAGATGCCGGCTGACGGATATTCTGTAATCACGTCGATATTATAACCTTTATCAATCAAAAATTTGCATATTTTTGTCGGTCTCAGAGCTCCGATACAATTCGTCGGATAGAACAATTCACTGATTATAAGAATTCGTTTCATTGTTTTAACCTTTCCCTTCTACTGCATTTTTTCACTAACAGAATTGTCAGACTTTTGCTGCTCATAAATAACAGCAATATTACATTCAAAAAATCTTTTTATATAACTTCAAGAAAAAGTCGGACGTAAAACCTAACAATCAAATTAAAATTGATAAATTATGTTCTTTATTGCTAATCATTTTTATTTCTAAAACGAACCACCCTTCCCGGATTGCCGATGACAACAGCATAATCAGGTATTGTTCCTCGTACAACACACCCCGCACCAAGAATAACACCTTTTCCGATAACACTCCCCGGCAATATTAAAACATTGCTGCAAATCCATACATCATCATTAATAGTAACCGGGCGTTCTTTTTGTGTCTTTTGTTCACACATCGGAATATCAACACGGGTTGTTTCATGATTAGTTGTAAAAATTTTGACATCCTCAGCCATCATAACATTTTTTCCGATATAAACAGTACCCTGCAAAAATGCTCTGTTACCTATACCGGAATTATCTCCCAAACAGACCTTATCGGAAAAGCGAGCATGCTTTCCAAAATTTGTATTCCTGCCGCATTCTTTTATTATTATTTTCCCAAAAAAAGCTCTTAACTTTCTATAAATAATGCCCTTTGATGAATCAGGAAGACAATTCCCGATTGTTCTATATAGTATTTTACCTGCTATTATTTTAAGTTTCATTTTTTTTCTCCCTTTCATTACTTATCGTAAACATAAACATAAACATAATTGCATTCCAAAAAAAACGTTTATTTATAGCATCCAAAAAGAAACACGGTGCCAGTCCTGCTATCAAAATCATAATCGGCAAATATTCCTTTTGTTTTAAACAATAGAATAAATGTTGAATAACAGGAATAAAAAATAATAAAAATCCAATTATTCCCACATCACACAGCATTGCCAAGTAAGTGTTATGCATTGCACTTTTAAAACCGTTATACCAATAATAATCTCCCCAACCGGCTCCGAATATTATATTTAAATCCTCATTCAAGAGCTTTAATCCGTTTTTCCATATAACTGTTCGTTCGCTTCCGCCCTCATAGCTGTCAAATTTCAATAATCTGTCATAAATGTCTTGCGGTATGTATTTCCTTAGTACATAGTAGAAAACATATAAAATGCCTGCAATAATTATTAATTTTTTAATTACTGATCCAACACCTTTATTTTTTTCATTAAAAACCACCACAAAAATCAAAATCGCCGCCAAACTGATCAAACCGCCTCTGGAACCGGTTCTGAACATTGCAATGGAATTCACTATCATAACCGCAAAAGACAAAATTTTCAATTTTCGCCCATATACAATATTATAAACCGCAATGCCTATGCCCGAAACAAGAAATGCGGCTTGATTATTCGGATCAACCTCATGTCCGAACAAAACAAGTACCTGCCGTGTTTCAGCAACACCATGATAAGCTTGTGCATAAATTAAAGTTAAAATTCCGATAATAAAGCCGGAAATCATCATAACCCCTGCAACATTGTTAATTACTCTTTTTTCAAACGTTTGTGAGGTTAACACAACCAGCAATGCCGTCATTCCGATTTGTGACAAGCCATGCAGATTATAAATATATAAGTTTTCTGCCCATGCTAATGATGTGAAAAGATACGCCAACCATAAAATATACGGAAGAATAGACTTTCTCAGCTTTATCACACCATTATTTTTAAAAACCAAAACAGCTATTAAAACAAAAATATAATACTTTGTTATACTGCCGAAAACACCGTTTAAATATGGCTCAAAAAAAGTCAGTGCAAAATAAATATACATAAGTATTTCAGAAAAACATACCTTATGAGAATTACCCATTTCATTTTTCAAAACTATATTCATTTAAATATTTCTCCCGTCCTATTTCACTTTAACTGTCAATCCCGAAAAACAATTTGCTTCAATCACAAAATTTTATTCCGGAATTCATCAACCGGTCAATACTCATACAAATGATTTGTTATATCAACGCAGCAAACAGTGTTTCCCATTCTTCCAATACTTTTTCAGTTGAAAAGACTTTTGTAAGCTCATATACTTTGTCTGACATATTTTCTCTGAGTTCTGTATCATCCATCAGTTTGATTATTTTGTTTATCATATCACCGTCAGAATTTTTATCTATCAAATATCCGTTCATTCCATCCATAATAATTTCATCGGGGCCTGTCGGTATGTCGAAGCTAACGAGCGGAAGCCGGTTTGCCGCCCCCTCAATCAGAGTCATAGGAAATCCTTCATACCGTGATGTCATAACCATAAAAGCATATTCGCGATACCGATCGTATAAATCCGATACCTGACCTTTTAATGTAAGATTTGCGGTTAAGCCGGAATCATTTATTTGTTTTTGTAATACTTCTTTTAAGTCACCGTCACCGAATACATCCCATGACCAGTCGGGGTACTTCGGCAAAATATTTGATGCAATTGATATAAGCCGTTCTATATTTTTTTGATAACATAAACGACCCACAGTAATGATCTTTTTTGAGTTTTTATCGTATTTTATCGATTTAGAAGCATTTTCGTCAATCGGATTATATATCTGTGAAATTTTTTCTTCGCAAACATGATAATGTTGCTTATAATACTTTTTTGCCGATTTTGTGAGCACAACAATATGATTGCATTGCTTTACGGCAAATTTCCGGCATAAATTCTGAAATTTATAATCGGTTTTTATCTCAGGATTTGTATGCTCCCAACATATACATTTTGTATCGGTTTTTTTGCAGCTTAAAATCCCGATCGGATAAAAAAGTGCACCGCACGCAATTAAAATATCTATTTTTTCCCGGTTTAAAATTTCTCTGACATTTTTTATCGCATGTTCACATACAATTGCCCTTGTCATCGACAAACATGTTGAAAACAAAGCATGCTGTTTTATCATAAAATTGATATTATACAGCATAGGCCTTTTATCTTGAAAATATGAAATTGTATGTACTTCAAAATTTTTGTTCTGACTTAATTCATTTGCCAGTATGGACGTTACACGCCCAATTCCGCCGTTTCCCTGAAATCCTCCGAGCAAAAAACAAATTTTTTTCATTACACATTCTCCTTGAAACGTCTATATTCTTTCAGCAAAACAGCTTCATATTCCCTTGCTTTATCTTCATAATTATAATTTTCTATAATGAACTTATACGCATTATCGGATATTGCCCGATAATCACCGTCATTCATATCAGCCGCAGCTTCAATTTTTTTACGGAAGTCCTCCGCATTATCTGCTTTAAAATTCCAACCATTATTATGGCTACATCTGTCAATATTAATATTGTTGTCCTCCGAAAGTACCGGCAATCCGCAGGCTTGTGCATCATAAAAGCTTAAGCTGCACTGCTTTGCAAATACCGATAAATCTGCCGACTGATAAAAGCGAGGCAAATCGCTGTATCTCCGGGTAGGGAAACGAATGATGCGATTTTCGGATTCGGCAAAAAGCTTATCGACCTCTTTACCGTAAGCTCCCGCCGTACTCCCGACAACAACCAAAACAATATTTTTTCTTGTATTAAATTTTTTCCTGAATGTTTCAGCCAACAGCTTCCCGCCCTTTGATTCATCCAATTTGCCCGTGTATACCACAACAAAGTCATTATCCCCGATTCCGTTTTCTGTGCGGAATTTCTTTTTTACAGCTTCATCGGGATGAAAAAGCATAGTATCCGAGCCGTATGAAATCCACGGTGCCTGTGTTAACGGTATGCCTAAAGCTTTTTCAACATACGGATCATCTTGCGTTCGGATTACCTGTATCTTATCCTTAATTATTATCGGAGTAAAGAAACATCTATACACTCGGCGAAAAGCTTTATTCAATTTGTTTTTGGAAGCCATCTCCAGCATATGACTGTCCATAACCAACGGATAATTCATTTTTTTTCGTTTTAGTAAGTATTGCATACCTGTCAAAGTATCATTTCCATGAACATATACTATATCGGGGTTTTCATTTTTAATTGTTTTAAACAATAATTTTTCAAAAAAAACGGCTCGACCGCTTATAAAAGCATGCAAAGGAAGTCTTATAATCTTAACTCCGCTTTGTTCCATATATTCTTTATCTTTTTTTTCGATGTCATCACAGCCAAAAAAAGAAATTAATTCTTTAGGTATTTTATCCATTTCAGAAGTTATAATGGTTACTTCATGCCCCATTTTTGCCATATATTTTGGAAGTATATTAATTTGATATCCCGCTTCGGGATGAAAATAATCTTCTATATTTACAATTTTCATTGCTATTATCCACCCCTTGTCATCATTTATTTTGATTTTTTACACAATACAATTTAACATACTCTTTTATCATTTCTTTTTTATCAAAACATGTGTCTTTTATTTTAAGGTCGGTATCAATCAGCTTTCTCATCATATTTATATCCCCCTGCGGCACAACATTTTCTGCCGGAACGCTTTCTACGCTCCCTCCGGTTTTATATGTAATAACCGGCGTACCACAGCTTTGCGCCTCAAGATTTGTTGTCGGATAATTATCTTCATATGTCGGATTTACAAAAACGTCTGCCGCCGAATAAATTCCTGCAAGCTCAAAAACGCTGTCTGTTCTTTCTATATGTAATATATTTTCGGGAAGCTTGCCGCCCGGAAGCTTTCCCACTACTACAAGCTTATAGTCGGAGCTTAACATATCGGAAAGCTTTATCAAATCATCCAATCCTTTTCTTTTTTCCCAAATATTCGCCACACCCAAGATTATTTTCTTATCTTCTATATTATTTTCTTTTCTGAAGCTGTTCTCTGTCGGTTTAAAAACATCGGTATCAATTCCGTTATATATAACCTCGGTCGGATATTTTCCCATAAAAGACCGGTCTACCAGCTCTGCAAGCCATTTTGACGGAGTTGCCAAAGTCATATTATTAATGTCGGAAAATGCTTTTTTCTTTTTTTCGTAATTTTTTTTGCTTCTGTCACGATAGCTCTTCGGATACGCCCCTATTTGCGGGCATTTTCCGCAGCCGCATTTCCATTTTTCGCAGCCGATATATTCAAAATATGCGCAATGACCTGTAAATGACCAGCAATCGTGCAAAGTCCATATAATACGCTTATTTGCAGCGGCAAGATATTTAAACAATATTTCAATATTTATATAATATCCATGCAGATTGTGCAAATGAATTATGTCCGGGTCAAAGGTTTTTATTTGCTCAATCAGTTTTTTGGTTTCCCTTGTACTGCAAAATCCTCCGTTATCAAACAGCCTTGCGGAAAGTGCATGGCGCATTACACTGTTTTTATTACCTATCCGAACTGCATAATGTTTATATTTTTCAGGTACATCTCCCCTTGCATATGCAATTTTACATTCATGCCCCAATCTATTCATTTCATCTGCCAAGTCCGTACATATTCTTCCTGTACTGCCTACACCGCAGACGGAATTTATGAGTAATATCCTCAACAAAACCGCTCCCCTTTCACATTACTGTAATTCGGAAATCAAATTTCGAATAAATTTTTCTTTCAAAAAATTTTGCCTATAATATAAACCGGCATTTTCACCAAACACTTTTTTGTCCGTATTAACAAATTTTCTTACATTTTCGGCAAGCATTGCAGCGTCTTCCGCATCACCGCATATGCCGCAGCCCGCCTCGTCAATAATCCTTTTGGTTTCCCCATCGATTGCACCTATGATTGGTTTTCCGGCAGCAAGATATGTTTGCACTTTCCCCGGGAGTGTCAAACTGATAAACGGGTCTTTTTGCATAGTAACCAGCATGGCATCAGCCATTCTGTAATACCTCGGCATTTCTTCTATAGGCTTTCGTCCATAAAAAAACACATTTGATAAGCTTGATGCCTGTTCTTTTAGGTTATCGTATTCAGATCCGTCACCAACAATATGCCACCGTAAATTTTTTATATCACGTGTCAAGTCTGCCGCACAAATTATCGTGTCGATGCTTTGTGCCGCTCCGATATTCCCGGCAAACATTAAATCAATATACTCGTCCGGCTCTTTTGCGCACTGCTGCAGAGTGAAAATTGCTTCTGCATACTGCGGTAAATAGCATGTATTTTTAATGCCGAATTCTTTATCAAAATAACCGGCAAAGGATTTTGATGTAACCAAAATTTTATCTGCTTGCTTATATATTTTTTCGGATATTTTATGAAAAAGACCGTAAATCAAACCGCCTCTTTTTATTCCTCCCGAAGCAAGGCTTTCCGGCCATAAATCCAGACAATACATAATCAGTCTTTTTTTATATATTTTTTTGTATTTTATACCCGCGGCTGTCATCATTACCGGCGACAGCTGATTTACAAATACCACATCATAATCGTCCCGAAGTTTTTTTACATAGTGAGCGGATGAAATCGCATAACTGTAATAATTGAGAAATCTATAAATTATTCCATGCCTGCGCCCGATAGTAAAGCATCTATGTATATTCACACCGTTCAACAATTCGTTTCTTTTTTCCCCTTTGCGGTATCCGTCATATATTTTTCCCATCGGGTAATTCGGAAGCCCGGTTACCACAGTCACATCATTTCCCTGTCTTACCAATTCCTCACAAATATCTGTAATTCTAAAGGGCTCCGGATAATAGTATTGACATACTACCAATATTTTCATTTTATCACGCTCTCACTTTCGCGTTCTCCTGTATTTATGCCGCCTTCAACAACACCTTCATGCTTTAACACCTTTGTTATTGTGCCGAAAAAGCATTTCAAATCCATAGCGAATGCGGCAAAGCCTCCCGCATTTAATTTTTCGGTATACTCCCCGTCAAATTCTGCCTTTATCTCTATCGGCAGTTCATCCCGTCCGTTTATCTGTGCCCAACCGGTTAGTCCCGGTTTTATATCATTCGCGCCGTATTTATCACGCTCTGCTATCAAATCGTCCTGATTCCAAAGTGCGGGACGAGGGCCGATGATTGACATCTTGCCAAGCAGTATATCATAAATCTGCGGCAACTCATCTATGCTGAGTGTTCGAATAAAATGACCTACTTTTGTTATGTACTGTTCGGGATTGTCAAGCATATGAGTCGGTATATCGGGAGTATTCATTTTCATACTCCTGAATTTATGAAGCCAAAATATCTTTTTATTTTTGCCGATTCTCTTTTGCTTAAATATAACCGGTCCGGGATCATCTATATATATCATCACCCCGACAATAAGAAGAACAGGCAATAGAATTATGAAACCTATAAACGACAGAACAAAATCTATCATGCGTTTAAAAATATTTTTATACATCTGCTAATTCCTCACATTCCATCCTCAAAACAATATTCCAAGCAATTTACAGGCAAATGGGCGTGCGGCTTGCCTGATTTAATTTTGTTATTCCGGTTTTCCGCATCAGGAAATACCTCTGCCTCACATCTTGATACCACAATTTTTTTCGATTGCAGCGAAAAATGTGCATTCTCTTAAACTCTTTTTAATTTGTAGGAAATTGCGTAAAACGCAATGACGGAAAATCAAAAATGCTACCTTATTCCTACGCCCGCAGGCGGAGCTTTTATCAAAAGCTTTTTTATAATTATATAAATCCATCTGCATATAAAAAGTCAATATAAATTATATCACTATTTTAGAAGGCTGTCAATTAATTGTGATATATTTCGTCAGTTTGTATAAATTCAAAACATAAAAATATATTAATGGTTTTTGAAAGAGTCATTGATATAAACGCCATATCTGAAAAGCATCATAAACACTTGAAAAGATTTTTTTGTGTTTTTTTTAATAATCTATTGCATTTTTATAAAACAAGGTGTATAATATTTAACGAATTAAATACAGGGGAGCTTGTGTTTACAGGCTGAGAGGAAGGTATAACCTTCGACCCTTATACCTGATGTGGATAATGCCGCCGTAGGAAACATTTTTGCTCTGTCACAGGAGGATACCACACAAGGTATCCTCCTGTTTTTATTTATCTTTTTAGAAATGAGGAAGAAAAATGTTTCAGAATATGCTTGAAAATGTACGAAAGAATTGTCCGCTGATTCATAACATTACAAACTATGTCACAGTCAATGACTGCGCAAACATCTTGCTCGCCTGCGGTGCATCCCCGATTATGGCAGATGACAAGGATGAGGTTTCGGAAATCACTGCGATCTGTTCCGGCTTGAACATTAACATAGGTACGCTGAACAGCCGAACGATTGCCTCCATGCTGATTGCGGGTAAACGTGCCAACGAGATTGGCCATCCGATTGTGTTAGACCCCGTTGGAGCAGGAGCATCCAAACTCCGAACCGAAACGGCTATGCAGCTTCTCAAAGAAGTAAAATTTTCTGTTATCCGCGGTAATATCTCTGAAATTAAAACCTTGGCTTCCGGCAGCGGCACAACAAAAGGCGTAGATGCAGATGTAGCAGACAAGGTGACGGAAGAAAATCTTGATGATGTAATTGCCTTTGCAAAAACTTTTGCAAAGAAAACCGAAGCTGTTATTGCCATCACAGGTGCTATCGACATTGTAGCTGACAGCGAAAAAGCCTACTGCATTCGTAACGGACATCCTATGATGTCGTCAATTACCGGAACAGGCTGTCAGCTTTCTGCTATGACTGCGGCGTTTGTAACCGCTAACCCCGATCATCCTTTGGAAGCTGCTGCGGCGGCTGTTTCCGCTATGGGTTATGCCGGTGAAACAGCTCACAGCAGACTTACCGAAACGGATGGCAACTCTACCTACAGAAATTACATCATTGATGCAATTTATAATATGACCCCGGAAATGCTGGAGAAAGGTGCAAAATATGAAGTGCGATAAAAAATCAATGCTGCTCTACGCGGTAACCGACAGAGCGTGGGTAGGCAAACAAAGTTTATATGAACAGGTTGAATCTGCATTAAAAGGCGGTGCAACCTGTGTTCAGCTCCGTGAAAAGGAGTTGGACGATGAGAATTTTCTGAACGAAGCTATGGAAATTTCTTCGCTGTGCAGGCAGTACGGAGTTCCGTTTTTCATCAATGACAATGTAGAAATTGCCATTAAGTGCCATGCCGACGGTATTCATGTCGGACAAGACGACATGGAAGCCTCACAGGTCCGCCAAAGAGTCGGAAACGATATGATTATCGGCGTTTCCGTACACTCTGTTGAAGAAGCTCTGGAAGCTGTCAAAAACGGTGCAGACTGTCTTGGCGTAGGAGCTATGTTCTCTACTTCTACGAAAACAGATGTAAGTGTTCTTCCTAAAGAAACCCTTTGTGACATTTGCGCCGCTGTTGATATTCCGGTCGTTGCCATCGGCGGTATCGGTAAATCCAATATATCTCAGCTTGCCGGCACCGGCGTTGACGGTGTCGCTTTGGTTAGTGCCATTTTTGCAGCTGATGACATTGAAAACGAATGCCGTCTGCTTCGCGGACTGTCGGAAGAAATGGTGAACGCATGAAAGTAAAGTGTGCAATCTTCGACTTTGACGGAACTCTCTTTGATTCCATGTTCATTTGGGAAGATGTTGGTGAAATCTATCTTCGTTCCCTGGGAAAAGAGCCTAAGCCGTCCATGCGTGAAGATGTCAGAGCGTTAAGCCTTTATCAATCTGCTTGCTACTTAAAGCAAGAATATAACCTGTCTTTGTCCGTAGAGGAAATTATGACAGGTATCAATCAAATTATCGAACATTTTTATATCTGCGAGGTTTTACCGAAGCCGGGTGTGGTCGATTTTCTGAAGCAGATGAAAAAGGCCGGCATTCAAATGTGTATCGCTACGGCATCCGACCGCTGTCAAATTGAAGCTGCTCTCATCAGATGTGAGATGAAGCAGTATTTTGAAGCAATATTCACTTGCAGTGAAGTCGGTCACGGTAAGGATGAGCCTGTTATTTTCCAAAAAGCAGCAGAGCATTTTGGTGCCGATCGCAGTTCTGCCGTTGTTTTTGAAGATGCAATCCATGCCATTCGGACAGCCAAAGCTGACGGCTTTGCGGTAGTTGCGGTATTCGATAACAGCGAGAAACGACAGGCCGAAATCCGTGAGCTGTCCGATTGCTATATTTCGGATTTTGAACATACAGAAGAATTTTGGAAGTTTGCTTCGGCTGAATAAGCTGAAAGCTTCAAGCGGCAGATTGGGGGCACCACCTTATGCCGCTATATAAAACGATGCTGAAAAATGAAAGGAGTAAAGCTATGAAAATGAAAACAGCATTGACCATTGCAGGAAGTGACTGCAGCGGAGGCGCCGGTATTCAGGCAGATATAAAAACAATGACCATGAACGGTGTTTATGCCATGAGTGCTGTGACAGCACTTACCGCTCAGAACACAACCGGCGTGAAAGCAATTCAAGAGTCAACACCCGATTTCTTGAAACAACAAATCGACGCAGTATTCGAGGACATATATCCCGATTCTGTAAAAATCGGCATGGTATCTTCCTGCGAACTGATTCGGGTAATCGCAGACAGGCTGAAATACTACGATGCAAAAAATGTGGTGGTTGACCCGGTAATGGTGGCGACCTCCGGCTCTGCACTGATGAAAACCGATGCAGTAAAGACTCTTGTTGCAGAATTACTGCCGCTTGCCGCAGTGGTAACACCCAATATCCCCGAAGCGCAAGTTCTTTCAGGTCTGACCATCGAAACCAAAGAGGATATGATCGAAGCGGCAAAGGCAATCGGGAACAGCTACGGTTGTGCTGTACTGCTCAAAGGCGGCCACAGCATTAACGATGCCAATGATTTGCTTTATGCAAACGGCGAATCGGTTTGGTTTGAAGGAAAGCGCATCAATAACCCCAACACTCACGGTACCGGATGTACGCTCTCAAGCGCCATTGCTTCCAATCTTGCCAAGGGATTTTCTCTTGCTCAATCGGTGCGCAGAGCAAAGGACTATATCTCCGGTGCTTTGGCAGCCATGCTGGATCTTGGCAAAGGTGCAGGTCCGATGGCACATAATTTTACTTTACAGGGCGAATACGCCGAGGAGGTCACAAAATGAATACATCAGAAAAACTACTCTCTGCAACCGCGGAAATTTGGAAAGCATATAATGAACACCCCTTTGTTTTGGGCATTCAAAACGGCACGCTGGACAAAGACAAATTCCGATATTACATGATTCAGGACTATCTGTACCTTGAGGACTATGCCAAAACATTTGCCGTAGGCGTTGCCAAGGCGAAAAGTCTTAAAACCGCAAATCTCTTTGCAAAATATATTCCTGTTATGAACGGCGAACTGAATGTTCATGACGGTTATTTGGCTCGGCTGGGTGTAACACAGGAAGAAGTTGACTCCACCCCGCGTTCCCTCGATAACCTTTCCTACACCTCTTATATGCTCCGTGTAGCTTATGATGAAGGTGAAGCGGAAATTCTGACAGCCATTCTCTCCTGCGCTTACAGCTATGAGATCATTGCAAAAAATATCGTGAAAAACCGTCCTTCATCCGTTAATGATGAATTTTACGGTGAATGGGTAAAGGGATATGCTTCTGACAGTTATTCGGCGGAAAATGTCATTCTCCTTGATACGCTGAATTGCCTGACCGAAAACTATACCGAGAAACAAATTCAACATTTGATTGATATTTTCGCTGCCTGCTCCCGCTATGAGCTTGCGTTCTGGGAAATGGCGTGGAATAGAAGCATATAATTACAATTTCTTTTAATTTTTTCATAATATAAACTGTTAAAAAAAGGAGCTGTTTAAAAAGTCAACCGGCTTTTTAAACAGTTCCTTTTTTGAGGGGATAGGAAAAAATGCCCTTTTGCGTTCCGGACTTTTTTACATCCCTTTATTACATTTTGTCCAGATGATTTACCTGATAATCATTGCTTGCATTTGTAATTAATTCATCTACATTTGCATCCTTATTTGTAATAACCTCCTGTATGCACTTATCCAAAATAGCATACAACTGCTGTGCGCATGCGGCAGGCTCGGGATTTATTGTTACACCGTCAAAAGAATAATACTGTTCATAATCCTCATGCTTTACATTTGAATATTCTTTCTTGACCGCTCTTGTTTTTTCAAGCGTTTCCGGGTTTACCCACACATCAAAGGCTTCCTGGTCAAGTATAATATATCCGCTTGAAAGCTGCTGCTCATAACTGATTTTTGAGTTTTCCAGCTGGTCATCGGTAACATTCGGCGAAAATCCCGTAAATTCAAGCCATGTAAGTCCTGCATCAATCTGCTCGGGTGTTGCATTTTTAGCAAACATCCAGAG
>CAKSJU010000023.1 GCA_934463455.1 uncultured Clostridia bacterium
TGCGTTCTTGATTGCCGACAATATCTTATTGTAAATATTGCATTATACGTTTTGCAGGCAGGAAGCGGCTTTGCTTGTATGTATTATGCGGATGCGGAAATTTATACCGCCTTGTTTTGCTTTGCAAGAGTTTTCAGACCGTTTGTAACCTGCAGCTCGCCGTTTGTGTGCAATATTATTTCCGCAGTGCTGTTTTGGCTTATATATCTTGCGGAAATAATATATTACTCCCGAAGGCTCAGAGGAATTGTGGACAGAATGGCGGATGATATGGATGAGTACGGAGTGACCGGATATAATTTGAATACGATGGATTTTTTAAAAAATCAAAAGAAATAAATAGCGGCTTTTGTCAATAGCAACAAAACACAGTATCACAAATTCGACTTTGTAATATTTTTTAAATAATTTTGAAAAAATACTATAGACAAATTACAATTTTATGGTATAATATAAAGAGGTAGCTGTATGTCAGCTTTGGTTTGCGTTGTCCGAACAATGTAAACCGTAATATTAAATTCGGTTAATTGTGAAATTTGTATTTTATAATTAGCTGTAGTATCAAATTACATGGGAGGAAAAATTTACATGAGCAAAAAATACGTTTATTTGTTCTCGGAGGGTAATGCTTCGATGAGAGAATTACTCGGCGGAAAAGGCGCTAACCTTGCCGAAATGACAGGCTTGGGCTTGCCGGTACCGCAAGGCTTCACAATCTCGACAGAGGCTTGTACTCAATATTATGAGGACGGCAAAAGAATTAATGATGATATCCAGGCTGAAATCATGGAATACATCGAAAAAATGGAAAAAATCTGCGGAAAGAAGTTCGGAGATGTTGAAAATCCGCTTTTGGTTTCCGTTCGTTCGGGTGCGAGAGCATCAATGCCGGGTATGATGGATACTATTCTTAACCTCGGTCTTAACGAAACAGTTGTTGAATCGATTGCTAAAAAATCAGGCAACGAGCGTTGGGCTTGGGACTGCTACAGAAGATTCATTCAGATGTATTCGGATGTTGTTATGGAAGTCGGCAAGAAATATTTCGAACAGCTTATCGACGAAATGAAAGAAAAGAAAGGTGTTACTCAGGACGTAGATCTTGATGCTAACGACTTGAAAGAGCTTGCTTCTCAGTTCAAGGCAGAATATAAATCAAAAATCGGAGAAGATTTCCCGACAGACCCGAAAGAACAGCTTATGGGTGCTATCAAAGCGGTATTCCGCTCTTGGGACAACCCCCGTGCTAACGTATACAGACGTGATAATGATATTCCTTATTCATGGGGTACAGCAGTTAACGTACAGATGATGGCATTCGGTAACATGGGCGATACATCGGGTACAGGTGTTGCATTTACCCGTGACCCTGCTACAGGTGAAAAGAAACTCATGGGCGAATTCCTTATGAACGCACAGGGCGAGGACGTTGTTGCAGGTGTAAGAACTCCGCAGCACATCGACCAGCTGAAAGAAGTAATGCCCGAAGTTTACAACCAGTTTGTAGACATTTGCCATACTCTGGAAAATCACTACAGAGATATGCAGGATATGGAATTTACAATTGAAGATAAAAAGCTTTACATGCTTCAGACAAGAAACGGTAAGAGAACTGCTCAGGCTGCTTTGCAGATTGCATGTGACCTTGTTGACGAGGGTATGATTTCCGAGCAGGAAGCCGTTGCAATGATTGACCCGAGAAACCTCGACACATTGCTCCACCCGCAGTTTGACCCGAAAGCACTTAAGGCTGCCGAGCCGGTTGCAAAAGCATTGGCTGCATCCCCCGGAGCTGCTTGCGGTAAAATCGTATTTACGGCAGAAGACGCTAAAGAGTGGAATGCTAAGGGCGAAAAGGTTGTTCTTGTTCGTCTTGAAACATCACCGGAAGATATTGAAGGTATGAAAGCTTCACAGGGTATCCTTACAGTTCGCGGCGGTATGACTTCGCACGCAGCGGTTGTTGCGCGCGGTATGGGTACATGCTGTGTATCGGGTTGCTCTGAGATTGCTATGGATGAAGAAAATAAAAAGTTTGTTCTTGCAGGCAAAACCTACAAAGAAGGCGACTTTATTTCAATCGATGGCTCAACAGGTAACATCTATGACGGAATTATCCCGACAGTTGACGCTTCAATCAGCGGAACTTTCGGCAGAATTATGGGCTGGGCCGATAAATACAGAAAGCTTAAAGTAAGAACAAATGCAGATACACCGGAAGATGCAAAGAGAGCAAGAGAGCTCGGCGCAGAGGGTATCGGTCTTTGCCGTACAGAGCATATGTTCTTCGGCGGAAACAGAATTGACGCATTCCGTGAAATGATTTGTTCCGACACTGTTGAAGAAAGAGAAGCTGCTTTGGCTAAAATTCTTCCTATGCAGCAAGGTGACTTTGAAGCGCTTTACGAAGCACTTGAGGGTAACCCCGTAACTATCAGATTCTTGGATCCTCCTCTTCATGAGTTCGTTCCGACAGAAGAAGCTGATATCGAAGCTTTGGCTAAGACACAAGGCAAGAGCGTTGAAACAATTAAAAATATCATCGCTTCGCTGCATGAATTTAACCCGATGATGGGACACAGAGGCTGCCGTCTTTCGGTAACTTATCCTGAAATCGCAAAAATGCAGACAAGAGCCGTAATTCGTGCCGCTATCAATGTTAAGAAAAATCATGCTGATTGGAACATTGTTCCCGAAATCATGATTCCTCTTATCGGCGACTTGAAAGAGCTTAAGTTTGTAAAGAATGTAGTTGTTGAAACTGCTGACAAAGAAATTAAGGCAGCAGGTGCTGATCTTAAATATGAAGTTGGTACAATGATCGAAGTTCCCAGAGCAGCACTTTTGGCAGACCAGATTGCTGAAGAAGCTGAATTCTTCTGCTTCGGTACAAACGACCTTACTCAGCTCACCTACGGCTTCTCAAGAGATGACGCAGGTAAATTCCTCGACGCATACTATGACAAGAAGATTTTCGAAAACGATCCGTTTGCGAAGCTCGACCAGGTTGGCGTAGGTAAGCTCATGGAAATGGCTATTAAGCTTGCAAAACCTGTAAGAAAGACTCTTCATGTAGGTATCTGCGGCGAACATGGCGGAGATCCCACATCTGTTGAATTCTGCCACAAGATTGGTTTGGACTATGTTTCCTGCTCACCGTTCAGAGTGCCCATCGCAAGATTGGCAGCAGCTCAGGCGGCTATTAAGGAAAACAAATAATTACGGATTAATTATAAAAAATCACTGCTCCGAAACAGCCGGAGCAGTGATTTTTTAATTTGTAGGAAATTGCGTAAAACGCAATGACGGAAAATCAAAAATGCTACCTTATTCCTACGCCCGCAGGCGGAGCTTTTATCAAAAGCTTTTTTATATGAAAATTTCAGCTTCTGTTTTTGTTGTAGAAAAACATTGCAATTCCCGCACCGCAAATCAGAATATATCCGATTATGCTTAAAAAATCGGGGAATTGACCGAGAAAACATCCGAACAATGTTGCAAAAAGTACCTGCGTATAGTCATAGACGGATATTTCCTTTGCCGGAGCATATACATATGCTTTTGTTATGCCGAATTGACCGAGACAAGCACTTGCACCGGCACCTATAAGACATAAAAAGCTTTTCGGAGTAAAGGGTGAAAAGTTTGCTATCATAAGCGGCAGACATAAAATACAGGAAAAAGCCGAGAAAAAGAAAATAATTAAAAAACTGTTTGCATTTTTCTTGCCGAGGTATCGTACAAAGGTGTATGCAAGTCCTGCCGATAATCCTCCGAAGGCACCGGCTGCCGCAGGAAGTGTGGCATACCCGCTGCCGGTTGGTTTTATAATAAACAGACTGCCCAAAAAGGCGGTTGAAATTCCGAGAATTTGTACCGAAGTCGGCTTTTCTTTTAATATAAACGCCGAGAAAATAATTGCAAAAAACGGTGACAGCTTGTTGAGCATATTAGCGTCGGCAAGCACTAAGCGGTCAATTGCGTAAAAGTTACATAAAAGTCCTATTGTTCCGAATACCGCGCGCCCGATAAGTGCGGGAAGATATTCTTTTTTAGGTATAAAACAAATATGATTTTTCAGCATAATTCCGGCAACCAGCAGCAGAGCGACTGCGTTTCGGAAAAATGCCTTTTGAAAGGTGCTCATATCTCCGGCTAAATTAACAAAAACCGACATCATGGAAAAGCCAAATGCCGCTGTGATTACATATAATATTCCTTTTGTCTTTGAACTCATTTGCAACACATCCTTTGAAGTTTAACTTATTTAATTATACATCTGTTATTCCTTTTCGTCAATACAAATTATATTGTCTGAACATAAAACATATATATTTCCATGAAATTACATTCTTTTTTATTAAAAAATTGAATATAATTATAATATAGGCTGCTTCATGTCTGATAATCTCTTATCATTCCTTCCCCTGCCGATAAGAGATTTTTATTACTGTTTGCGCCGAGACAGGGCGGCGGAATGGAGATTATTATGGGTTACGATTATAATAATTTGAGAACGGATGCCGACAGGATTTCCAAGCTTCATAAGAATGTTGACCTTTTTTCTATAGGCGAAAGCGTTATGGAGCATAAGCTTTTTTGCCTGAAAATAGGTGAAGGAGAGAAAAAGCTTTTTATAAACGGAGCGCATCACGGATTGGAATATCTCACTGCCGCTTTTATTATGAAATTTATTGAAGAATATGCCGAAAGTGTGGAATCGGGAGGAGAAATGTTCGGGTATGATACTCGTGCGTTGTATGAAAGGACTACGCTTTATGCGGTGCCTATGGTAAATCCGGACGGAGTGGACATTGCAATACATGGGATTGATGTGACAAATCCGTACCATAGAAAATTGGTGAGCCTTGTCGGCATTCACAGCTTTAACAAGGTTTGGCAGGCAAATGCGAACGGAGTGGACATTAACCATAATTACAATGCCGGCTGGCGTGTGGTTGAAATGCGGCCGTCGCCGTCGAAGTACAGCGGTCCTTATTCGGAAAGTGAGCCGGAAACAAAGGCTATTGTGGATTTTGTGCGTAAAAATAATTTTGATATGCTTATGGCATTTCATAGCCAGGGCGGAGAAATATATTACGATTTTGACGGAAAAGCCGAGGCGCGGTCAATGGATTTGGCGAATGCATTCGCATCGGCAAGCGGATATGTTCCGTCCTGCCCGGAGGGGAGTGCATCCTTTGGGGGATGTAAGGATTGGTTTATAAATGAATTTGGCAAAGCCGGTTTTACTGTTGAGATAGGTCATGGAAAAAATCCCTTGCCGATGGATATGCTCGGCGCGGTATATAAAGAAAATGCACCGCTTTTACTCTGCGCATTACACAGAACATAATGCAAAAATGTTAAATTCCTGTGCAGTATTGACCGATTGACTTTTTTTGGCAGTCATGATATAATAAATATGTATTATATCGTTTCGTAAAAATTTTCTTCGAGAGTGTTTTTATCGGTGATATAAAAAAGAATGTACAGGAAAGGAGCGCGGTCAAACTCTTATGAATTAATTGTTTTTCTGCATGTGGACTTTATGAAAAAAATAAAATTATTTAACTTGATTATGCTTACATTGGCGGGATTTACAAATGCTTTCGGAATTACCCTTTTTCTTATGCCGGTAAAACTGTACGACAGCGGTATTTCGGGAACATCTATGCTGCTTGCGCAGATTACGCCGGAATATTTGTCACTTTCGGTATTTTTGCTTCTGCTTAATATTCCTCTGTTTTTGTACGGATTGAAAAAACAAGGGGTTTTGTTTACGTTTTATGCTATATATACAGTTGCCGTATATTCATTCTTTTCCTGGCTGATAACCGATGTTTTGCCGATTGATGTTACGCTCGCATCACCTCTTGCGGGAACGGATTTGCTGCTTTGCGCATTGTTCGGAGGCGTGATTTCGGGCGTGGGCAGCGGTTTGGCAATCAGATACGGCGGTGCAATGGACGGTATTGAAGTAATGGCGGTTATATTTGCAAAACGTCTCGGAATTACGGTTGGAACCTTTGTTATGATATATAATGTTGTTTTGTATATATTTGCGGGAATTGTAATTCACAGCTGGATTTTACCGCTTTATTCCATAGTTACATACGGAGCCGCACTTAAAACGGTCGATTTTTTGGTTGAGGGTTTCGATAGGTCAAAATGTGCAATAATTATAACCTCCGAGGAAAATGAAATTTGCCGCGCTTTGTCCGAAGCTTTTGAAAGCGGCATGACAAAGGTAAAAGCGCAGGGCGGATATTCCGGGGATGATAAAACGGTTGTTTATTTTGTGGTAAACAGGTTTCAAGTGGTAAAAATGAAAGGGATAGTTCATGAAATAGACCCGTCGGCTTATATAATAATCAGTGATGTTGCGGATGTATTTTCTGCAAATCAGAATATAAAAAAATAAATATCGGAGCTGAAAATTTTTTGTCGGTCGGCAGCTGAATTTTCAGCTTTTTATACAAAAAACAGGTGATGTAGAAAAATACATCGCCTGTTTTAATGTATTGGAGCTGACAACGAGAATCGAACTCGTGACCTCTACACTACCAATGTAGTGCTCTACCATCTGAGCTATGTCAGCATTGCAACATTTATATTATACTTTAGAATTGCAAATTTGTCAATACCTTTGATTAATTTTCTTTTAAAAAAATCGCCGTTGTTAATTTATAAGATAAATTCTGCCCTAAAGCGGCATTAATACAGAATTTAATCGGTCAATTGATATTTGTTTTTTGTGAATTGGCTTGAAAAAAAAAGGAAAATGTGATACAATGATGTTAATAAATAATAAGGTGGTTTACAATATGGCTTTGTTAACATGTAATCATAAATCGGAAAAATTGGGTAAAGCGGTGGCTTTAACGATTATCGTTCCGGATAATCCGAAAAAAGAAAAGCTTCGCGTGCTTTATTTATTGCACGGCTTGTCGGATGATTGCAGTGCATGGACAAGATATACTTCTATTGAAAGATATATGAGACAAAACGGTGATACTGTTGTTGTAATGCCGGACGGACAAAAAAGCTTTTATTCGGACATGGTATATGGAGATAAATATTATTCTTATATAACCGAGGAATTGCCGGAGTATCTTAAAACGATTTTTAATATAAGCGGAAAAAGAGAGGATACTTATATTGCCGGACTTTCTATGGGAGGATACGGAGCTTTTAAAATTGCACTTTCAAAACCGCAAAATTATGCGGCGGCCGCAAGCTTTTCGGGAGTTTTGGATGTTGTACCGCATATGAAAGAAGCGGGAGAATGGTCTGAACTCGGAACAGCAATTATGGGGCAGAATGCAAATCCGGAAAAGAGCGGAGCAAACCTTTTTTATCTTCTCGAAAACGGAGTTTCTCCAAAGCCGAGATTGCTTCAAATGTGCGGCACGGAGGACTTTTTATATGAGGATAACAAAAAATTTAAAAACGAAATCGAAAAGCTGGATTTCGAATATGAGTATGAAGAATTTCCGGGAGAGCATAACTGGGACTTTTGGGATAAATGTATCCGGAAAGCAATAAAATTTTTTAATATAGAAAATGAATAGAGGGAAAATATGGAAAGAATTTCAAGCTTTTGTGCCGACCATACAAAAATAGTACCGGGAATATATAAAGCACGTATAGACGGTGATATTACAACATATGATTTGCGCACAAGGAAACCAAACAACGGGGATTATATGGATAATTCGACAATGCACACATTTGAGCATATGTTTGCAACTTATATTAGAAATTCCGCGATAAAGGAAAATGTGATATATTTCGGACCTATGGGCTGCCAGACGGGATTTTATCTGCTTATAAGAAATGCAAAAGACAGTGAAGTTTCGGATATTATAAAGGATGTACTGAAAAAGATTATAGGACATACCGGAGCGGTTTTCGGAGCATCGGAAATTGAATGCGGAAACTACAAAAGCCTTGATTTGTCAAAAGCTGTTGAAGAAGCAAAAAAATATTTGGCAGTATTGGAGAAAGACAGCGGCGCAGACGTGAGAGCATATTGAATTTAGTTCTCTCTTTCGGCTGAAATATTATTAGGAGGATAAAAATGATAGGTATAATAGGAGCAATGGAGATTGAAGTAAAAACCTTAAAAGCAATGCTTGAAGAGCCGAAAACGGAAACGGTGAGCGGTGTTGAGTTTGTTTCGGGTAAGCTTTGCGGCAGAGAGGTTGTTGTTGCTGCGTGCGGAATAGGAAAGGTATTTGCCGCAATTGCCGCCGAAGCGATGATTTTGAAGTATGCTCCGGAAATTATAATAAATTCCGGAGTGGGCGGAGCTTTGGACAAAAAATTAAAAATTGCCGATATAGTAATTGCCGATTTTGTTGTTCAGCACGACATGGATACAACCGCTTTTAAAGACCCGCCGGGATTTTTATCGGGAATTAATATAGTCAATATTCCCGCAGCGGAATATGTCAATATCGCTCTTGCAAAAAGTGCCGATGCGGCGGGAATAACTCATTATTCTGGAATTGTTGCATCGGGTGATGAATTTGTGGACAGCATAGCAAGAAAAAAAGAGATAGCGGACACCTTCGGCGCGGCAGTGTGTGAAATGGAGGGTGCTTCAATCGGTCATGTATGCTATGTCAATAATGTTGATTTTGCGGTAATACGTTCGGTTTCCGATACCTTGGATGATAATTCGAATATGGAATACTCGGAATTTGCCGCAGTTGCCGCAGCAAATTCGATTAAGGTAATAGCCGGATTTATAGAAAATTATGGGCCGAAAAAACATTGATTTTGTATAATATATTTCTTATATATGAACATATGGAAAACAATTTTATAAAAAAAAGAGATTTTAAAAAATCTCTTTTTTTTTTTACAATTTTATGGTACAATATACTTATATAGAAAATTAATTTGTTTGAGAGGGTTAAATTAAATATGGTAATTTGGATTATACTGTCGCTGGTTGTTGCGGGAGCGGATCAGCTTGTAAAATATATTGTGCTTGAAAATATTTCGCTCACCGATACGGTGGAGGTAATTCCCAAAATACTTCAGTTTGTTTATGTTAAAAATACGGGAGCCGCATTCAGTCTGCTTTCGGGAAAAACATATATATTGAGCATAGTGTCGCTTGCTGTCTGCATATTCTTAATATGGTATCTGATTAAAAAAAGACCGTCAAGCCGTTTGCTTTTGGTATCGCTCGGATTGATACTCGGCGGCGCGGTTGGCAATATGATAGACAGAATGTTCAGAAATTTTGTTGTGGACTATATAGAGGTCCTGTTTGTACAGTTCCCGGTATTTAATCTGGCGGATGTGGCAATTACGGTAGGTGCGGCACTGTTGATGATATATGTAATATTTTTCGATAACAAATAGACGGTTTTAAAAGCAGAGCATACAGCATATGCACTAAGGTTATACTGCTCGGCTGCATCCGAAACTAACCTTTTAGCAACAATAATTGAAAGGACAATGTTTTTTGTGGAAGAATTGATTTTGATTGTGCCGGAGGAAGAGAACGGTGCAAGGCTTGATAAATTTATCAGCGATAATTCGGACATATCGCGTTCTTTTGCGGCAAAGCTGGCTTCGGACGGTGCGGTTGAAGCTAAGGGAAAAAAAGTTTTAAAAAATTATAAAGTAAAAACCGGGGAATGTGTTACTGTTTTTATCCCCGAGCCGGAAACGCTTGAGGCAGAGCCGGAAAATATACCGCTGGATATAATTTATGAGGATGACGAGCTTTTGGTTATAAATAAACCTCAGGGCATGGTGGTGCATCCTGCACCGGGGAATTATTCGGGAACACTTGTTAATGCGCTTTTGTACCATTGCGGAAGTACACTTTCGGCAATTAACGGAATTGTGCGCCCCGGCATTGTACATAGAATAGATAAGGATACCAGCGGACTTTTGGTGGTGGCAAAGACGAACGAGGCGCACATTTTTTTGCAGGCGGGTATTAAGGAACATAAAACCGACCGACAGTATATTGCGCTTTTAAACGGAATTATAAAAAGCGAGGGAACGGTTGATAAACCGATAGCAAGGCATCCGACCGACCGAAAAAAAATGGCTGTGTGTCCGTCCGGCAGAGAGGCGATAACGCATTACAGCCCTATAACGTGCTACAGGCAAGGATATACGCTGACAAGATGTGTGCTTGAAACAGGGAGAACTCATCAAATCAGGGTGCATATGGCGTCAATAGGACATAGTGTTGTCGGAGATAAAACATACGGAATTAAGAATGAAAAATTTCGTCTGAACGGTCAGCTTTTGCATGCCGAAACCTTGGGGTTTGTGCATCCCAAAAGCGGGAAATATATGAGCTTTTCGGCTCCGCTGCCCGAGTACTTTGAAAAAGTGCTCAACTCCCTCATGCCTATGCCAATGTGACGGCAGCATGAAGAAATTAACATTGAATATTAAAATAATTTATGATATAATCTGAGTGAGCAAGTATGCGTCCTCGGATTATATACCGCGAAATTGAATGCGGAGAAATTGAGGGTATATATGGATAAAAGAGCAATAGGCGTATTTGATTCCGGTCTTGGCGGATTGACGGCGGTAAAGGAAATAATGGAGCTTTTGCCGCAGGAAAATCTTATTTATTTCGGTGATACCGGCAGAGTTCCTTACGGGACGCGTTCGGGAGAAATAATAATTAAATATTCAAGGCAGGACATAAAGTTTTTGGAAAGCTTTGATGTAAAGATGATAGTTGTCGCATGCGGAACTGTCAGTTCGGTTGCGCTTCCGACATTAAGAAAGGAATGTACAATCCCGATAGTCGGAGTTGTTGAGGCAGCGGCAGACGCAGCCCTGGCAGCAACAAAAAATAACAAAATCGGTATTATCGGCACTCCGGGTACGATTGCGAGCGATGCTTATTCTAAAAGAATTTTGGCTCAAAATCCGCACATTCAAACATTTTCAAAAGCCTGCCCGCTGTTCGTACCGCTTGTTGAAAACGGGCATTTTGATACGCAGGTTGCGCGTTTGGTGATAGAAGAATATCTGGCGGATATAAGAGATAAAGGGGTAGATACGCTTATCTTGGGATGTACGCATTATCCGCTTTTGGAAAAAGCCATTGCCGAATTTATGGGCAGCGGTGTCACTCTTATAAATTCCGGTGCGGAAATTGCAAAACAGTTGGAAACAAGTTATCCCGAGCTTTTGAACAAAGATGGAAAAATCGGTGAATGTCATTATTATGTGAGTGATAATATCGATAATTTCGAACATCTTGCCTCAATGTTTTTGAGGCGTGATGTGAACGGACAGGTGGCGAAAATTGACATTGAAAAATACTGAAGATACAAACGCTGTGTTTAAAATCATAAACCGTCAGTCCTTTTCGGACCATGATGAATGTATCGAAATAACTACAGAGGGAAAATATTACATAAAAAACGGTAAGCATTACCTTTTGTATAAAGAGTATTCGGATTTGGGAGAAATATCAGTTATGATAAAGGCAGAGCCGGACAAAGTTTCGATAAGACGGAGCGGTGCATGCACCGCGGTAATGAACTACAGAGAAAACATAAAAGAGGAAGTTTTGTACAGGCTTCCGTACGGAAATATCGTATTTGATTTGACGACAAATGCTCTTGATAATTGTCTTGCGGACGAGGGAGGAATTTTAAGAATTGAGTATGATATTGCATTAAACGGAGAAGCCTACGGCAATGAAATAATAATTGAAGTAAATACGGGAACGGAGGATTAACGTGAAAAAGATAAAAAAATTAACGGCGGCATTGACCGCGGCGGTATTGGTATTTACAAGCTCGGCATTTGCAGCGGAGCAGGAAGAAAGCTCGGGCGCATACGACTTTTTTTCGCGGCTTATGACTTATGCTGCGCAGCTTTATATTGATGAAAATGTTTCTGCCGACGAGCTTATAAAAAAAGCATTTGAAAAAGCAATGGATGAAAATCCTCAGATTTTGACCGAGCTTTTAAAGGCGGGTTTTTCGTCGCTTGACGAATATACGGAGTATTATACCCCGGAGGAATATGTCAGCTTTATAAATAATATGAATCACACCTTTTACGGAATAGGTGTGGTTATCCAAAAAAAGGAGCAGTATGTTGAAATAGCGAGCTGTCAGGAGGACGGCAGCGCATATGCGGCAGGACTTCAAACAGGTGACAGGATTGTTAAAGTAAACGGCGAAGATGTTGTGGGCAAGCCTTTGGATGTTGTGCAGGCAAAAGTCACGGGAGAACTCGGGACAGAGGTGGAAATAACAGTGATGAGAGGAGAAACCGAGCTTGAGTTTAAGTTAAAAAGGCAGCCGGTTTCCACCAATACGGTAAGCTACGGCGAGCTGGAGGGGAATATAGGATATATCGATATTATTAATTTTGCAAAGAATACCGATAAGGAATTTGAAAATGCGCTTAAAGAATTTGAGGAAAAGGGTATAACGAATATTATCCTCGATATGCGCGATAATCCCGGGGGTTATCTTGTTTCGGCGGTTAATATTGCGGAAACAATAGTTCCGGAGGGCGTTATTGTTCAGACTATGTATAGGGATGAAAACCAAAATACAACGTTTTATTCAAAGCTTAAAAATCCGAAATTCAAATTTGCGGTTTTGGTAAATCAAAATACAGCGAGTGCGGCGGAGGTTTTGGCGGGAGCGATGAAGGATTCCGGAATAGGTTATTTGATAGGACAGCAAACCTACGGAAAAGCGGTAATTCAGGAGATGTTTACTCTCCGTGAGGGAGCATTTAAAATCACAACCGGTCACTATCTTACGCGTGACGGACATGAAATTAACAAAATCGGAATCGAGCCGAACGAATTTGTGGCAAATTCCGAAAAAAGAGTTGATATGTCAAGATACACTCCTTTCGATTATAAGATAAAATGGAAATGCGGAGAAAGCGGTGATGCAGTTACCGCAGCAAAACAGCGGCTTAAACGAATGGGCTTTTACAGCGGAGACGTTGACAGTTACTTTAATACCGACTTGGAAAAAGCGGTGACGGATTTTCAGGCGTCAAAAGGACTTTATCCTTACGGAGTATTGGATATATCCACTCAAGTAGCTGTCGAAAATGAGTTTTACAGAACTCAAAAAGATGTTGCGGATAATCAAATCAAAGCCGCATATGCGTATTTCGGAGGAAATTCCGAAATATTTGATTAAAGGTTCGGAAGGGATAGTATGTGGTCATTTTATGTCCAAATGTTTGCATTTCTTACCGTCGGGATTTATCTTGGGGATAAAATCTCGAGCGGAGATGCGGTAATATTTTTACTTTCTGTTTTGCTCACGGCAATTTTAAGAAAACCGGTACTGAAAAAGTTTTTTTCGGCACGCGTGTTCATTCTTTTAATTGCCGTGTTCGGAATTTTGAGCTATCATTATGCGATGTCGGAAAATGTCAGGAATTTATACGAATATAAGGACAAGTATATTACGGCTATAGGCAAGATTGTTGAACTGCCTAAGGCTGAGGGTAAGGATTATATTTATATAGTAAAAGTTAAAAATGTAAATTATCTGGATAAGGACTATAATCCGAACGAGCTTGTACGCGTGCGTTCCGACAAAAGCTTTAAATTCGGTGAAAGTATTAAAGTAAGGGGATTTCTTGAGAGTTTTGACCGTAAACTGAACAGCGGCGATTATGATACGCCGAGATATTATAAAGGGCGTGGGATATATTTTAAGCTTTATGCCGATGAAGCGGAAGCCTCCGATGCAAAGATTAAAATTTATTCCGTTACATATTTTTCTACTTGGGTGAAAAGTAAAATATCGGATAGTATTCACAAGCAGTACAGCGGTGACGAAGCGGCGATTTTGAAAGCAATTTTCACCGGCTATAAGGATGAATTTTCAGACAAATTGGAGGAGCGTCTGTACGATACCAACACCATGCGCTTGTTCTATCCGGCATATCTGCATTTATCCCTGCTGCTGTCATTAATCGGAATGCTAAGCGTTTTTGTAAAAAAGGAAAAGCGAGATGTGCTTTTTATTGCTCTTCTTTGCATTTATGCGATATATAATTTTAATCATCATTATATCATAAAAACGGCAATGATTGCGGCTGTGATTGCATATACAAAGCTGAAAATAGGATATTCGAATTACATCGAAGCTCTTTGCGCGATTTGCTCGGTGATATTTCTGGTTAATCCGCTTACCTGTTATGACGCGGGCTTTATACTGTCGGTATCAGCAAGTGTGTTGATTTATTATTTTGTGCCGATAGTAAAAGAACACATCAAGCTGAAAGTAAGCAAGGAAACAAAAAGGATAATTGCGCTTTGGATTGTTTTGACTTTCGGTATGCTGCCGCTTAACGCATATTTTTTCAATGTTACAAATCCGTATGCGTTTCTTTTGAATTTTCTTTATATACCGCTGCTGGACTTTTTGCTTGCGGCGGTACCGATAAGCATGGTGCTTACGGCAATTACGGGAATAAATATATTTTGCGGGCTGCCGCGCGGGATTTTATATTTTATGGAATGGCTGCCGTCTGCAATTTCGGGCTTTCCGTTTTATTCGATAGCGATTCCGCGCCCGAGTGCTGTTGTAATAATAATTTTCTATTTGTGTCTGTTTATTGTATATAAAAGGATGAAAAGAAAAAAACGGGACGATTTTTCCGTAAAAACTGCCGCGGCGGTTATACTCGGCTTGTCTCTGACCTGCATTTTTAATTTTTGCGGGAGAATAAACGATGTTGAAATTGATTTTGTTAATGTCGGACAGGGAGACGGAGCGGTAATCTCAATTCCGTTTCGTGAAACGCTGCTGATAGACGGCGGAGGCAGCAGTGAATATTCGGACTATGATTACGGTGAAAAGATTTTTGTTCCGTATTTGAGAAGAAACGGTTATACATATATTGATGCTGCGATTGTTTCCCATTATCACAGCGACCATGTAAAGGGAATTATTGCGGCAATGAAAAAGCTGAAAGTAAAGGAAGTTATCATGCCCGAGTGCATGGAGGATAATAAATACAGATTGGCGATTGAAGAAATTGCGAAAGATAAAGATATTAAAATTTCGTTTTATAAAGCCGGCACAAGGCTGAGATTTCATTCGGGGATGACATTGAGTATTATAGCTCCGGATGATGAAGACCTTAAAAACGAAAACGAAAATGAAAATGAAAATGATACTTCATACGGAATTAATATGCACTATGGGAATTTTTCCGCGCTTTTTATGGGTGATTTGTCGAGTGAGACAGAATTGAAGCACAGCGGACAATGGGGAGATTGTGATGTTTTAAAGGTAGGTCATCACGGATCGAGATTTTCCTCGTGTGAAGAATTTTTGGAGGAAACAAAACCGGAAACCGCCGTGATAAGCGTGGGAGAGGGAAATTCCTATTCACATCCTCACGATGAGGTTATAAAACGACTTCGCGATAATAATGCAAGAATATACCGTACTGACATTTACGGCAATATAACGGTTATTGCCGATAAAAGCGGTGAATATAAAGTATACGGCTTTTACGGATAGACATTGAAGCGATGTTATTGCCTGAGGCTCTGCTCCTTGCGAGCAAAGCGGGAGTATTGCTGTGATTTAAAAATATTTGTTAAATTGTAAAAACGGCGAACGGAGGATGAAAATGAATTATAAAAAATTGGCGGAGGCTGCGCATGTTTCCGTCTCAACTGTTTCGAAAGCATTTTCCGGCAGCGGGGAAATAAATCCGAAAACGCGTGAGGAGGTATTCGAAGCTGCACGAAAATACGGATGCTTTGATAAATATTATAAAAATAAATTTTCGAAAAAGGTTATTGCCGTTTTATGCCCGGAATTTTGCAGCTCACACTATGGGGCATATGCGGAATATGCTCAGAAAATAATAAGCGATAAAAATGACGTGGCAATATTTTCATCTGCCAATTTTGATACCGAGCTCGAAAAGTATCTTTTGGATTATTATGCTTTATACGCTAAAGTGGACGGAATACTCATAATAGACAATGATTCCGGAATAAAGGAAAAATACTCCGTACCGGTGGCGGTGATAGGCAAAAATGAGCTTTACAATTCGGTGAATGTTTCTACATATGCCGGAATCGAAAAAGCAATTTCGTATCTTATTGAGTGCGGTCATAAAAATATAGGTTTTATCGGAGAAAGACTGACTGCATCAAAAAGAAAAGGCTTTGAGTGCATCATGGAAAAAGAGGGTTTTTCAAATATTAAGGAAAATATAATAATCTCGGATAAGCGTTTTGAAAGTGCGGGCTGCGAATGTGCGGAAAAATTTCTTTCGCTTGATAAAAGACCTACTGCAGTTATTGCCGCATATGACAATATTGCAATAGGCTTTATCAATACTCTGAAACGAAACAGGGTTTCTGTTCCGGAGGATGTATCGGTTATAGGTATGGATGATATATTTGAGGCGGCGCACCTGGAATTTCCGCTCACAAGTGTAAATTTCCGCATACCGGAGGCGGTTAATACCGCTCTTGATATGATCTACCGAAGAATAGAGCATCCGACAATAGAGGAAACGGAGCATAAGGAAATATTTGCGCATTTGGTAAAGCGTGCCACCGTAAAAAAACTACATACCGAGAAGACAGACGGCAGCGATGCCTAATGCAATTCCTATATATTGAGATTTACTCAGCCTTTCCTTAAAGAATATAATTGCGGCAAGACCGGAGAGGACAATAACACCTCCGTTCAAAATCGGAAACAGCACAATACTCGGAAGCTTGCCGCTCAAATACAGATTTATAAGATTGACCGCGCCGATGATAATTCCCGAAATTATTGAAGGTACGGTCGATTTGCTTTTAAGCTTATATCCGGATTTCCCGCTTTTGGGCATTATAAGATACATAGCGGTAAATATGGCTGTAAGGAATACGAACGACCAAAACAAAAATACTTTTATTTCGCCGGCGAAACGGGAATTTTGATGGATTTGCTGTATTACACCTACCAAGCCCCACATTACAAAGCTGCCGAATGCGAAAATAAGCCATTTCACATTTACCTTTTCACCCTTTTTTACGCCTGCGCCGCAAAACAATGTTACAAGCATGAGTAAAAGCCCGACGATTTGCAGCGGTGAAACCGACTGCTTGTAGAAGAAAATTCCGAACAGCGTCGGAATAATCATGCCGAGGTATGTGAAAAGCACACTGTATGACATTGACCCGCAGGACATTGACATAAGCGAGAAATATTGTGCCATTGCCGTAACAGCGGCAAAGACAGCCGCTGCCGCAAGTGAAAAGGAGGATATTTTAAATCCGCAGCCGCTTGCGAGAAAGAAAGCCGAAGCACCTATTCCGCAGACAACATTGAATAAAATTGCGTCACGGTTGCTTTTTAAGACACTGTTCCCAAATTGATTGTAATAAATATTTTTAAAGGTATCGATAAATACCGATGCAAAAAGAAGTATATAGCTCATTGTTTATTCCTTTCCGAGTTCGGCGAAGCTTGCGCGGTAGTTTCCGTTTATAGGCAAATCGATTCCGTGTTCGGCAATTTCACTTCCCGAAACGATTTTCTCACCGAATTTGTAGCTTGCCGATTTGTCAAGATACGGATATACCGTAATATTGTTTTGGCGCAGCTTAAGGGCGTATGCGATTATTTTAATTTGCTTTAAAGAGCGGTCAAAATATTCCAAAACAAGGAGATTTCCCGTATCGGCAAGTATTTTGCATACGGCATTTTCCCAGAATGTCCGCTCTTTTTTGAAATGACCGATATGTTCTTTGAGCATTGTTAAAAGGTTATCGGAAAGCATGTTTAAATCGCAGCTTATTCCTATCGGCCCGCCGGTCAAAAATCCTTGCAAAAATGATTGGTGAACACCTGCAATACCGTCCCATGTAGCGTCATGCGTCGAGAGGATTTTCTCGCATTCGTTGTTGCCGTAAACGGGCGAGAAGTTTTCGAGCGATTGCAATACTGCCCATTTTTCTATGCACTGAGGAGGAAGACGTTTTATCCCCTCTTTAAATATTCTCATACCTTCATACGGACTTTGATTGTCACTCAGCCAAAAACTGTCGAAATCGCGGCAATTGTTCAAGTCCGCCCGAAGTCCGCCCGAAGCACAGTTTTCAAGATATATGCCGGGATATTCGTTTTTAAATTTTTTTGTGAATTTTCTGTAGCCCGTATAATAATCTGTATATGCGGCTCGAGTCGGGTCACCGTCAAAATCCTGATTAAAGTCGAACTTTATGTATTCAATATTGTATTTTTCAATGTTTTCTTTCAGAGTATCGAAAATATATCGGCATGCTTTATCGTTTGAAAAATCAAGAAAATGCAGTCCGCCGAGATTTACAAACAAATCGCCGTGAGTGCGGAGTATTTCCGCATCCTCACTTGCCGATTCGATTTCAAACCATAATCCGAATTTCATTCCGGATTTTCTCACCTGTTCCGATATTTTATACATTTTTCCGCATAAGCCGCCTGTTAAATTTTCCGACCAATCACCGCGGTATATCCACCAACCGGAGCCTTTTCCGAACCAACCTGCGTCAATTACAAAATATTCCGCACCGATTTGTGCAGCTTTTTCGATTTGGTTTGAGACATTTTCAAAATTAATTTTATCGAATCTGCAAAGCCATGTGTTGTACACTACCGGCATACTTTTTCTTTTAAAATTATCAAGGCAAAAGCTGTGCAGCTTTCGGCAATCCAAATCAAGCTTGTTTTCGAACTCATAGAAAATAATTTCCGGAGTTTTTATGCTTTTTTGCGGGGATAAGGTATAGCTGAAGCTTTCGCTGTTTACGCCGATTTCGGCATAAAGCTCGGAACATTCGCCGTTTGTGCGTGAAAGACTTAAATTTATTGACCAGGCATAATCCGCAAGCAGATGAAAAACAATACCCCTTTGAGTTTGTTTGTTCCAAACGGCGGCAAAGGGAGCCGCCCCGTCACATGTTCGGATTGTATTTGTTGAAGCGGAAACGGATGTTATAAGCGGAGACCAACCGCCGCTGCTTTCGTTTTGCCAGCCGTTGTATTGAGTATATACTTCAAATTCACCTCCGCCCAGATTAAAACGCATTTTGAGTGTATTTAAAGTAATATCGTTTTCGGAGACATTTGTAAAATTTCCGGTAATATGATATACGTTTTCGTCATTTTTTTTGCAGCTTGAAGTAATTTTGTAAAACTCATTTTTTTGAGAAAGAGAATTTCCGCTCACTCTGCCGAAGCTTCCGGATATGTTCCAAATATCTCCCGATAAAAGTCTGTCTGTAAGTGTTTTCATATTCATGTTAAACCTCCCGATGTTCAGCCGATAAGGCTTTCAAGATAATTAACGGCGCTGTACGAGTATGCCGTAAAGCTTTCGCTCATAGGGTCAATTTTGTAGTCTGCTTCGAGCGTTAAAGGTCCGTTATAGTTGATTTTTTTGAGTGCCGGCATGATTTTTTTCCAATCTGCATTGCCGACTGTGGGGATAAGGTGGTTGTCATCCTGTCCGAAATTGTCGTGAATGTGCGTTATTTTCAGACGGCTGCCGATATATTCGAGAGCTTGATTCTGGTCAAGCTTCGTAAGGTGTGCATGCCCGAAATCCCAGCATATTCCTATGTTGCCGCAGGCGTACTTGTCAACAATGCCGCATATATCCTCGTAGTGTGACGAATAAAATCTCCATTGCGGCACTCCGGGGAAAATCGGAAGATTTTCGAGCGCAATTCCGGCTCCCTCTTTTTGGGCAACGGTTAAATAGTCATCAAGGCATTTGCAATTATCCGAATACGCTCTTGATTCACTGAAATTATGGTCGTATGATGAACGCATGTGCATTGCGGTCCACTTTGCTCCGAGCATGGGAGTTGCTTGTATACACCTTTTTATCGCTTTTTCCGTATTTTCGTCAATAATTTCCGAGGAGATACGCAAGTCATAATAGGGCAAATGAGTTTGAACGCATTTAAGCCGGTATTTATCCATTGCCGCAATAAGCTCGTTTATTCTTTTCTCCCAATTATCCTCATGAAATATTTTGCTTGACCCGAAACCGAGGGCAATATATTCATAGCCTGCTTTTTTGGCATATTGCATCATAATATCGGCGTCGTGCTCCTGCAATTGTATTGCTTTTTTCATAGAATAAACCTTCTTTCTTTTTTTCATTTTATCATATTAAGATAAAGAAAAAAAGTGCATTATGTTCACAAAAACTGTAAAATCGTGCACTTTTATTTTCTGTATTTTCCGGCGGGGATTTTATATCTTTTTTTAAATACGCGCAGGAAATATTCTTTGTCGGAAAAGCCTGTTTCTTCGGCTATTTTCCATATAGGCAGGTCTGAATTTTTTAAAAGGTGTGCCGCGCGTGAAAGGCGCATATTTTTTATAAATTCCGCAATTCCGTCCGGCATGTACGGCTTTGCAAGCTTATAAAGCTCGGACTTTGATACTCCGAAGTGCCGGCAGAGAAATTCAACGGACAAATTATCCGAAAGATGAAGAGAAATATAATCCATAACGGAATATATAAGAGGTTTTTCTTCGGCATAGGCATATCGCTTTTCAACAATATATGAAGTCATTGTGTTCATTATTTGAGAAATTGCTTTTAGCTGTTCGTCCGAATAGTATTTTATGTTTTCGGCACATTCTTTTATTTTATCCTCATCAATTCCGCAGCCGCTGCATTTTTTAAGAACTGTTTTCAAAAATTCAGCCTTGTCCGGCTCGTTTGTAATCTGACCGTAAAGGATGTAGCCTATAATAATTCCGTTTTCCTCAAGCGGAGCCGCTACCTCCGTAAGTCCGGCATGACATGTGTTAATGACTATTTGAGAGCTTGCACGGCATTTTTCGCATAAAACCGTATTGCTTTCACCGCATTTGTGAATATTGTTTTTGCTCACTTCAAGGCAGAGCGGACCGTTAAGCCTGGGATATGCCAAAAGCTCGTTTAAGTCGGTGTCATATACCGCTATTTTAATTCCCGTTACTTCATGAAATGATTTTATCAGTTCAAACAAAGGCTCACAATCTGTTTTCAGTATCAAAATTCTCACATCCTTGATATGATTTTATCATATTGTGCGGAATAAATCAAGACATCTTTTTTTAAAGGTCCGTGGTTTTTGAGCAGAAAGTACAAAGCACTGCTCTGATTTAAAAAGGAACACTAAAGCGGTGAATTACATAATATATATCACTACAATAAAAAAGAAGAGGGATGGTAATAAAATGAATAAAACATTTTCCGTAATAGGCGGGGACTTAAGACAGCTTACGCTTGCAAGGCTTCTTGAAAAAGACGGAATAAGTGTGAAAATATTTGGTTTTGATAAAGAGATAGAAGCGGAGGGGTTGGAAAGGGCAGAAACCGTTTATGAAGCGGCGCAAAGTGATATTATTATACTGCCGCTGCCGGTTACGCAGGACGGAAAAAACTTAAATGCACCTTTTGCGGCAGAAGATATTGAACTGGATGAATTATTTGATAAAATTAAAGCCGGTACGATTGTTTTCGGGGGCAAAGTGTCACCCGAAACAGCAGATAAATGCAAGATCCCGATATATGATTATTTTATAAGGGAGGAATTAAGTATTTTAAATGCCGTTCCCACTGCGGAGGGGGCAATTGAGACGGCTCTTGCCGAAACGGCGCATACTCTCTTTAAAAGCAAATGCTTGATAATAGGTTACGGCAGAATAGGTAAAATACTGGCACATCGGCTTCAGGCTCTCGGTGTGCTGGTCAGTGTGTCCGCAAGAAAGTGTGAAGATTTTGCATGGATTAACGCTTTCGGATATAATTGCATGGACAGCCGTGATTTGAACGGAAAAATATCGGATTATGATATTATAATAAATACCGTTCCGTCGGTGATATTAAACGGAGAGCTTTTGAAGCAAATTCCGAAAAGTACACTCGTGATTGACCTTGCGTCAAAACCGGGAGGTGTGGATTTTAATCTCGCAAAGGAACTCGGTTTAAAGGTGATATGGGCGCTTTCGCTGCCGGGAAAGACTGCACCGATTACCTCGGGAGAGATAATAAAGGATACAATAATCAATATATTAAAAGAAATGGAGGCGATATAGATGGAGCTTGCGGATAAGACGATAGGATTTTGCCTGACAGGGTCTTTTTGTACATTTTCAAAGGCAATGAAAGCAGTACGCGCACTGGTTGAAAGCGGAGCAAATGTGATTCCGATAATGAGCGATACGGCTTACAATACCGATACGCGATTCGGAAAAAGCGATGAATTTCGGAATATACTGAGTGTATGTACCGGAAATGACATAATAAAAAGCATAAAAGAGGCGGAGCCTATAGGACCGAAAGGGTATTTGGACTTACTTATTGTTGCACCGTGCACCGGCAACACATTGGCAAAGCTGACAGCAGGGATTGCCGACACTCCAGTTACTATGGCGGTGAAGGCACATTTGCGAAATCAAAAACCGGTGCTTTTGGCGGTTTCGACAAATGACGGTCTCGGAGCGGCGGCAAAAAATATAGGAATGCTGCTGAACAGTAAAAATATATATTTTGTTCCGTTCGGACAGGATGATTATATAAAGAAGCCGAATTCGCTTGTGGCAGATATGACAAAGATAAACGAAGCGGCGGAGGCTGCACTTGAAAACAGACAAATACAGCCGATTTTGTGCTGATTTTATATAATTTTATTTTGCAAAAGGCGGTGTATTTTTTACATCGCCTTTTGTTTTCTGGATTTAAAATGTCTTGTATTCATAGTTTTCGCTGTCATGAGTAAAACAGTCCGAAAGACTGCTGCTGACGCAGACTGTATTTGTGTCGGTCACAAATATTGCTTCAACTCCGTATTCTTTAAGCAGCGGCAGACTTTGGTCGTAGCCTATAACAAAGCATGCGGTGGAAAGCATATCGGCAAGAGTCGAATTTGCGCTTATTATTGTGACGGATAAAAGCCCGCTGTTTGCGGGACTTGCCGTAAACGGATTTAATATATGATGATAACGTACTCCGTTCGATTCGAAATATCTGTAGCTTCCCGCGGATGTGACAACAGCTTTGTTTGAAATGCTTAAGGTACCGATGAGCTTGCTTGAGATTTTTGGGTCTGCTATGCCTATCTGCCACGGTTTGCCGTCTTCGTTTTTTCCGAGAGCATAAACATTTCCGCCGAGATTTATAAGAGCAGAGCCGATATTCTCTTTTTTCATGATTTCGGCAAGCTCGTCTGCCGCATACCCCTTGGCAATTCCTCCGAGAGTGACACGAGCACCGTTTTTTGAAAGATATGCCGTCGAATCGGCTTCGTTGATTTCCAGAAGAGAAAAGCCGGTTTTATGGATAACGTCAATAAGCTCTTCATTCGCGGGAACTCGGGGATTGTCCGGGATATTCCATAAATCCGCCGCAGCTCCGATTGTTATATCAAAAAATCCGTTTGTGTCGATTGAATATTTTTTTGCTTCGGTAATAAGCTCGAGAGTGTCTTCCGAAACGTGGACAGGCGCTGTTCCCGATGCTTGATTTAATCTTGAAATTTCACTGTTTTCATCTTTTGTATTCCACATATTATGATATTTGTGCAAAAGCTCGCTGCATTTTTGCAGAGCATCATCGCTGTTTCTGCCTGCGGCGGATATTTCACAATAGGTATCAAAAACATCATAAATTTGAATGGTTTTCATATTTTCGTGATTTTCGGACATAATAAAAACGGACAAAACGGAAATAAAAGATAAAATTGCTGCATAAAATATTTGTTTTTTCTTCAAAAAAAGACATCTCCTTAAAAAAGTTTCAAAAAACTATTGACAAATTATGTTTATTATAGTATAATACTATTTGTCTTTGTGATATGGCGGTATAGCTCAGTTGGCTAGAGCACACGGTTCATACCCGTGGTGTCATTGGTTCAAATCCAATTACCGCTACCACGTCGGAGCAAGCTTTATATCGCTTGCTCCGATTTTTTTTTAATTTGTAGGAAATTGCGTAAAACGCAATGACGGAAAATCAAAAATGCTACCTTATTCCTACGCCCGCAGGCGGAGCTTTTATCAAAAGCTTTTTTATAAAAACCGGAGCTCGCTCATGCCGCTGCTCCTCCTTTTTCGCAAAAAGGCACGCTCAGATTGCCTGTTCGTTTGCAAGCGCACTCTCTGACGGCTCACTGTCGCTACCACCTTTTTGCGAGTTGTGCTTCTACATCTCTGTATTAATTTTTTCATCGAAACGGATATTGTTCTGTTTCGATTTTTTGTTATTTATGAATACATGCTTATCGTCCCGGCGGCATTAAGGCTAAGCCCGAATAAAAAGAAGGGCAGCATAATACGTTTATGTACCGTTTCATTTTTCGGAAAGCCGGAAAG
>CAKSJU010000024.1 GCA_934463455.1 uncultured Clostridia bacterium
CGCGGTTACGGAAAACGGACGTATCATAGGTGTAATTGTGCAAAATAAAAGCGGACGCGGGATGATAAAGGCAAAGTGTGTAATTGACGCAACAGGCGACGGCGATGTTGCCGCATCGGCAGGAGTACCGTATTTTAAAGGCAGAGAAACAGACGGTAAAATGCAGCCTTGCACGATAATGTTTAAGGTCGGCGGCGTTGACTACGGACGCGCGGTTTTCCCGAACTCTTTTGAAACAAAGGTTGAAACCGAAAAAGGCGAATTGCAGAGCCTTGCAAAAGAAATTCTTCCGTTTCCGGCAGGACACGTTTTGCTTTACCGTCAGACTACACCGGGGACAGTTTGCTGCAATATGACAAACTGTATAAATATTGACGGTACAATTGCCGAGGATTTGACAAAGGGTCTTCAGACCTGCCGTTTTCAAATTGAGCCTATTATAAAATTTTTACGCGAATATGTACCGGGATATGAAAATTGCTGGCTGATGAGCTCGGCTTCTCTTATAGGTATCAGAGAAACTCGGCATTTTATCGGCATGCAATCGTTGACACCGGAGGATATTCTGACGGCAAAAAAATATGATAATTGGGTTGTGGAACGTGCATTTTTTAATTTTGACGTTCACAATATGTCCGGCGCAAGCTTGGATAAAACGGGCATACAAAAACAATGGCGGCAGCCCGATGACTATACAATACCTTACGGGTGTTTGCTGCCGAAAAATATTGAGGGTCTTTTGCTTTCGGGCAGAAATATAAGCGGCAGCCATCTTGCACACTCAAATTTCCGTGTTATGCCGATTGCTATGGCAACGGGTGAGGCTGCCGGAGTTGCCGCAGCTGTTTCGGCAAAGAAGAATATATTACTTCGTGATGTTGATGTAAAAGAAATCCGGATTGAAATCCGAAAAGGATACAAAATATAAACAATTCGCGGATTTTTAATTAAATTGGTCCAAATTGTTCAGCGTGCCGAAGAGTCGGAGCATATCTCGGACAGAGCCGATATTGCCGGATGCAAGAATTTTTTTGACGCGGTATTTTACTGCACCCTCGGAAATGAAGAGGAGCTCGGATATTTTGCCGTATGAAAAATTCCTTTGAAGATATGTAATTATATTTTTGTCTGTTTCGTCGCATTGTCGGAGCATTTTCTCAAGTGATTGTATGTCGGCAATATCTTTATCCGTATAAAAAAAATTATCCGTTTCGTTTTTTTTGTAATTAAGCTGCTGCTGCTTTTTAACCGGAAAATTATCTGTGGATTTTGCGGGGATAATTTCGTAGGGAATATATACTGCGGCGTTTATGCGGCTTTCGCTTTTATATAAAAATCGATATAAGTCAACGGCTTGTATTCCGAGCAATTCGTGGTTTAATGTGACGGTGGAAAGAGACGGCGAAAAAAGCCTGCCGAGCATTGAATCGCCGTAGGTTATAACGTACATATCCTGCGGAACATGAAGCCCTTTTTCTGCAAGACGGTTTATAAGCTGAATTGCTGTTATATAGTTTGAGCATATGACGGCATCGTATTTTTTTGAAGCTTCAAAAAAATTATCAAAACATTCCGCGAGCGAGACTTTTTCCGAAAAATGAAAAATATCCGTTTTATGAAAATATTTTTCCTTGATACTGTCGGCATAAGACTTTTTGTTAATGCCGTAAAGTGCAATTTTTTCTCTGCCGCAGGAATTTAAGTAAGAGATGCACTCTTCGGTAGCAGTAGCGTGATCTATCAGAACAAAGCTTGCGTTTTTTTTGCTTTTTATCGGATGACAGCTTACTACAATCGGATATATACTCAGCTTTTCGGCTTTTGACAGTATTTTCTCTACCCAATCGGGAGAGGTTCCGATAATAATTATAGTTTTTATGTCGGAGGAAAGAGTATCCTCGTTATATATTTTTTGTTCATAGCGCAAATTCAAAATTCTTTTTCTTATGCCCGAAAGGGTTTCTCTGCACCATACGGTAGAGTCGTATTCAGGCTCTGTAATGATATTTATCAGCATATTAATCACCATATATAAGTATACAGTATATAACATTTTTTTTCAAGCTATTTTTTTTGTATTTTTTACAAAAAAATTTGTATTGCAGTAAAGGTAGAAGACGTGTAAAATTAAGATGAATAATTTTATATCGGAGGAATAATGATTTATTATGCTGAATATAACCGAAGGAAAAATTACAATACCGACCTATCCGGAAGCAGCAGCGGAGGAGCTGCCTATGTTTGCGGAAAACCGCGTGCATCAGCGGACAAGCGGACGTCCGTATCCGAACAAGGTCGTGATGAGAGCACAAAGAGGTGAAAAAATCAATAAAGAATATACTGTGGTTACTCTTGAAAACGAGTATGTTAAAATTGAGATTTTACCGGAAATCGGCGGCAGAATATATTCCGCGCTTGACAAAACAACGGGGTATGACTATTTTTACAAGCAGCATGTGATAAAACCCGCATTAATCGGTGTTTTGGGGTCATGGATTTCGGGCGGAGTGGAATTTAACTGGCCTTTTCATCACAGGGCATCGGGATTTATGCCCTGCGACTATTCAATAGAAAGGATGTCGGACGGTGCGGTTGCGTGCCATTTGAGTGAGCATGACCCTATTGACAGAATGAAAGGCATGGTCAGCATTATCCTAAAAGAAAATGAAAGCTTTTTTGAAACAAGGATGAGCCTGTATAACAGGACAGATTGCGAAAAATCATTTCTTTGGTGGGAAAATGCGGCTGTTCCGGTAAATGAAGATTATCGTATATTTTTTCCGCAGGATGTGTCATATGTTAATTTTCATTATTTGAAGTCGAGAATTACATATCCCATTGCGGGAGATAACGTTTTTAACGGTATTCCGATGGAAGAGGACAGAGACATTTCGTGGCATAAAAATACAAGGCAGGCAACATCATATTTTGCATGCGCTTCCGAATATGACTTTTTCGGCGGGTATGATTACGGAAAAAAATGCGGAGTTGTGCATATTGGTGACCACCATATATCCCCGGGAAAGAAAATGTTCACTTGGGCATATTGTCAGCTTGCAAAATCGTGGGAAAATGCACTTACCGATACGGACGGTCAGTATGCGGAGCTTATGGCAGGCTCTTACTCGGATAATCAGCCGAATTTTTCGTGGCTTGCACCGTATGAAACAAAGGAATTTTCACAGTTTTGGTATCCGATAAAAGAAATCGGAACACCGGTGTTTGCAAATATTAACTGTGCATTTGGATGGGAAGACGGAAAATTTACGCTTCAAAGTACAAAATGCTTTGAGGATGCGGAAATCATCATTTCGGGCAAAGAGAAAGTGTATTTAAAGGAAAAATGCAGTCTTTCGCCGGATAAAATATTCAGCACCGATATAGAAAAAGGTAATGAGCCTTTGACTGTAGCAGTAAAGGCAAACGGCAGGGAAATTGCTTTTTATGCCGAAAAAGAATATGACAAATACAAAATGCCGGAAGTAATAAGCGATATGCCCGAAGCAAAAGCAATGGAAAGCGCGGATGAGCTGTATCTTGCGGGAGTGCATGTCAGCCAGTACAGAGACCCCGCCGTAATGCCGGACAGCTATTGGACGGAAGCCCTTAAAAGAAATCCAAAGCATATTCCGTCACTTATAGGAATGGCAAAATATGAGCTGGGAAGGTATAGCATTGAAAGTGCGTTAAGCTATGCAGAAAAAGCAATTGCGGCACTTACGATTTTTAATACGAGAACCGAAAGCGGAGAAGCTTATTACACTATGGGGAGAATACTTGAGGCAGCCGGTAAAATCGACAGAGCGTATGATTTTTATTATAAAGCATTTTGGTCGGCGGATTCTGCGGCAAAGGCAATGACAAGAATTGCGGTTATCGATATAAAAAGAAAAAATTATGAAGAAGCGAAGCTTCATGCAGAAAAATCTCTTGACTACGGGAGAAAAAATAATTTGGCATGGGTATGCCTTGTAATTGCAAAGGATGCACTCGGTGAGGATATAAAAAATATTGCAAAGGAACGGATAAGGCGTGACAGCGGAGATTTTTTGATGAGATTTTTAAACGGAGAAAATATTTTCGGCTTGCTTCATTCCGACCCTGTTCAGACCTGCCTTGATATTGCTTTTGATTTGTCGGCAATGGGACAGTACGAGAGGATTTTAAAGCTTCTTTCGGGACTTGAAGAAAATCGGAGCGATTGCCGGACAAAACCTCTTTATTATACTCTTGCGTATTTTAAAAACTTGGCGGGAGAGGACGGCAAGCCGTATATCGAAAAGGCAAAAAGTGCAGAGCTTGGCGCATGTTATCCTATGCGCCGAGAAGAGATTGCCGTTTTGGAATATGCCGAAAACTATGATAAATATGCAAAGATGCTTCTCGGATGCTTGCTTTATAACAAACGCAGATATTCGGATGCGGCTGAAATATGGGAAGAAGTCGGAGAAAATTATATTGCAAAAAGAAATCTTGCCGTTGCATACTTTAGTCATTTAAATAAAAAGGGTGACGCGCTTGAAATAATGAAATCGCTTTTAAATGACCGTCCGTATGATGAGGAGCTTTTGTATGAAACGGTTGTGCTTATGGACAAAATGAATATTGACCCAATTGAAAAAATAAATCTTATAAAGTCGCATAGAGCAAGCCGTGACGATGTGCTTACCGAGCTTGCAAAAGCGTACAATCAGGCATTTGACGCCGATATGGCAATTGAAACCTTGCTCGGACACGAATTTATTCCTTGTGAGGGCGGAGAACATGCTATTGCGGATCAGTATATGTTTGCGTATCTTGTAAAAGGCAGGGAAGAGCTTAATGCGGGTAACGAAAAAAAGGCACTTGAGTTTTTCGGAAAAGGTCAGGAGCTTCCTCAATCGCTCGGCGCAGGTATATGGAATCATTGCAAGCTGATACCGCTTAAATATCATGAAGCACTGTGCCTTGAAGCATTGGGTGAAAAAGCAGAAGCCGATAAAATATTTGAATACATTGCCGGTGTAAAAATTGAATATTTCAGTAATATGCACTTAAAGGAATTGCCGTATTGGCAGGCAAAATCGCTTATACATCTCGGCAAAAAAACGGCAGCGCAAAATTTGATTACGAAATACTTAAGGGAATGGGACAGAATAAAAGATGTAACCGATAACGGATTTTTCGGAACAACCCCGTTTTTCATATCCTTTATCGATGACCCGAAAATCTTGAGAAGTGCGCAGTATTTGTATTTGACGGCTCTTTGCGAATCAATGCGTGACAGTAAAAAAGCTGCGGCAATGATTAAAGAAAGTGCAAAATTAAACAATGACAATATTTTTGCACTGTTTATTTACAAATACGGTTTTTCAGAGTATAATTATAATTAATTGTGAAGTCGGCATGGAGGGATAGATAAATGATTAATGTAAACGGAATTAAAAAAATCGGTAAAATAAAAACAAAAACGGCATCGGAAATTAAAAAGTCTCCTATCGGGATAGGCTTTGAAAAGCTTGACAGAAATTTATATGACCCGGAAAAGTGTTATGATTTTCTTGCTAAGCTCGGTGCTAAGTGGGTAAGAATTCAATCTGGGTGGTGCAGAACGGAAAAAGAAAAGGGGGTTTACGATTTTTCATGGTTGGACAGTATTGTAGATAATTTGACAGAACGCGGGCTTAAACCGTGGCTTTGCCTGTGCTACGGTAATGAGCTGTATACTCCGAATGCGGTAAATGCGGCGGGAGCGGTAGGATGCCCGCCGATAAAAACAGCGGCGGAAAGAGAGGCATGGGCAGCATATGTAAAAAAGTGTGCCGAACATTTTAAAGACAGAATTGAGCTTTTTGAGGTCTGGAATGAGCCGGACGGAGATTATTGCTGGAGACCTGCTTCAAATCCCGAAGAGTACAGAGAGTTTTGCATTTTGACATCAAAGGCTGTTAAAGAGGTAATACCTAATGCCAAAATAGCGGCAGGCAGCTTGTTTTGCCTGCATTCGCATATAAATTATTTGTATCGCATGATGAATAATGAACTTGCCGACTGCATTGATTTTATAACATATCACGGATATAACTGCCGACCCGAAACTGACGGGAGACGGGATTTTGAAAATATAAAAGCGGTAATTGATATGTACGGCGGCAAAATCGACATAATTCAGGGCGAGGCGGGAACTCAATCGCGCTATTCATTAAACGGCGGCTTTTCATGTATTGAGTGGACGAGCGAAAAACAGACAAAGTTTATTTTGAGAAGACTTTTGTCCGATTTGGCGGACGGAGTTTATTTTTCCTCGATATTCTCACTTGTGGATATTTATGAGAATATTTTTACCGATGACGTGGATATATGCCGGGATAAGTACGGATTTTTCGGAATTGTCGGCGAATCCTTTGACGAAAACGGAAAACCGCTGTCCGAATATCAGGAAAAAGAAGCCTTTTATGCTATGCAGACCGTAAGCATGCTTTTTTCGGACGGTGTTGAAAAGACCGATATGGCGGTAACTTTTGATTTGCCGGAGACTTGTATTGTCCTCGAAATGGGAGTGGTTTACGAAAATCCTGCCGACAGCAATATCGCCTGCGGAGCTTTTAAGGCGGCAAACGGCTCAAAGGCTTTCGTTTACTGGAAAGCGGTCAATATCATAACACAGAGCTATGACGGATTGGTAAAGCTTAATTTTTACGGCGTTTCCGATAAATTTAAGCTGATTGATTTGTATGACGGTACGATTTACAAAATTGACGATGAAAATGTTATTTATGAAAACGGAGTTTTAACTCTTAAAAAAGTACCTCTTAAGGATTATCCGCTTATGATTGCGTTTGATGATTTTGAAGAATGAAAATAAAAAAGGGGCTGTTTAAAAAGTCAACCGGCTTTTTAAACAGCTCCTGTATTTGTAAATTATTGATATAACGGATATTTGCCGCACAAAGCCGCAACTCTTTTTTTGACTTCTTCTTTATTATTTTCAAAATCGGAAAGGGTAAGCTTTATAAGTTCCGCAATTTCTTTCATGTCATCCTCTTTAAAGCCGCGCGTTGTGGTTGCCGGAGTGCCGAGACGAACTCCGCTTGTTACAAACGGACTCTGTTTGTCAAAAGGAATTGTATTTTTATTTGCGGTAATGCCTACTTCGTCGAGCATATGCTCGGCTTCTTTTCCGGTTATGCCGGTATCGGACAAATCAAGAAGCATCAGGTGATTATCCGTTCCTCCGGAAACAAGCTTAAATCCGTTTTTGATAAGTCCGTCAGCAAGTGCTGCGGCATTTTTTACAATTTGTTTTTGGTATTTTTTAAATTCAGGAGAAAGGGCTTCTTTAAAGCATACCGCTTTTGCTGCGATTGTGTGCATCAACGGTCCGCCCTGAATACCCGGGAATATAGCTTTATTGAATTGCTTTCCAAATTCAGCATCTTTGCAGAGTATAAGTCCGCCTCTCGGACCTCTTAAGGTTTTGTGGGTTGTTGTTGTGACAACATCGGCGTAGGGGACGGGATTTTGGTGCAATCCTGCTGCCACAAGTCCTGCGATATGTGCCATGTCAACCAACAAGTATGCGCCGCATTGATGAGCAATTTCCGCGAATTTTTCAAAATCTATTGCACGCGGGTATGCCGATGCTCCGGCAAGAATAAGCTTTGGTTTATGTTCAAGAGCAAGACGAAGGATTTCGTCATAATCAATTCGGCTGTCGGTTTTGGATACTCCGTAAGGAACAATATTAAAATATTTTCCCGACATATTTACCGGACTTCCGTGGCTTAAATGACCGCCGTGGTCAAGGCTCATTGAAAGCACCGTATCACCGGGCTTTAAAAGCGCAAAAAATACTGCCATATTTGCCTGAGCACCCGAATGGGGCTGAACGTTTGCATATTCCGCACCGAAGATTTCTTTTGCGCGTTCAATCGCCAGGTTTTCAACAACATCTACCCATTCACAGCCGCCGTAATAACGCTTTCCGGGATATCCCTCGGCGTATTTGTTTGTAAGAACAGTTCCGTTTGCTTCCATAACTCTTTCCGAAACAAAATTTTCCGAGGCAATAAGCTCAATTTTGTTTTGCTGACGATGTAATTCCCCCTCAATTGCCGTAAATAATTCAGAATCAAATTCCTTGATTTGGTTTAAATGAAACATGATTTTATCCTCCGTTTTATAGTTTGACCGAAATTATGCCTTTTTGGGCAGTTTCGGATTTATAGTATTATTATATAATTTTTAAAAGAAAAGTTCAATAGTTTATAAAAAATATTGCAATTTTACATAAAAAAATGTATAATGGATTATATAAAATATCAATAAATGCCGAATTGTGCGGAAAGGACGAATATACAATGACAAAAAAAGAACGAGTTAAAGCTGTCAGAGAGATTTTGGACAGCCTTTATCCTGATGTAAAATGTTCGCTTGAATATTCAAATCCGGTTGAAATGCTTATTGCGACACAGCTTTCGGCGCAGTGTACGGACGCGCGGGTAAATATAGTTTGCAGGGATTTATTCAAGAAATACAAATCGGTTGAAGATTTTGCAAATGCGGATTATGAAGAGCTGATGAACGATATTCGTTCTATCGGCTTTTACAGGAATAAAGCAAAAAATATAATAATGTGCTGCCGTCGGCTATGTGAGGTGTACGGCGGAAATGTGCCGGACAATATGGAAGATCTTTTGACATTGCCGGGGACAGGAAGAAAAACAGCAAATCTTGTTTTGGGCGATATATTCGGAAAGCCCGCTGTGGTTGTTGATACGCATTGCAAGAGAGTAGCGGCAAGACTGGGGCTTACAAAAGAAGAAGACCCGGAAAAAATCGAAAGTGATTTAAAAAAAATTGTCCCGGAGGATTATCAGCTTCGTATGTGCCATCAGTTTGTAAACCACGGCAGAAAGGTATGTACGGCAAGGTCACCGAAATGCGGGGAATGTAAGCTGGCACAAATATGTAAAAAATATACGGTGATGTAAAAAAAGTCAGGAATGAAGAAAGGCGGCATTCTCTATCCGAGAATGTCGCGTACGCTTCTTTTATCGGTGCGTATGCACCGTTTTAACATATAAAGTTCATCTTTTTCGCCCGTGAGATAATTAAAGCCTTCTCCGCAGGAAAGAGTTGCCAAAAATCCGCACTCTTTCAGAATATCACAGGATTCGTTGCTGATCGAGCCGAAAGGATAAGTAAAAAAATTTGGAGCTGTTTCGAGATTATCGCTGCACAATGCCTGCATTTTCATGACATCCGAAGTGAGTGCCGCAGCATAAGCTTCGGAGCTTTCTCCTTTTATTTTATGCGTTCCCTTGCGCCGTGAAAGAGAGTGCATATTGTATGAATGATTGCCGATTTCGATTTTCCCGCTTGCAGTTAATTCTTTTACATTTTTCCAGGAAAGATACGCATAGTTGGGATTTTCGTCCGGCTTTTCGGAAAAATCCTCGGTATATTTGCCAACAATGGAGATTACCGCCTTTTGATTGTATTTTTCCAAAAGCGGAAGAAGATATGTTTCGTTATTGTAATGACCGTCGTCGAAGGTAAGGACAACCGGCTTTTCGGGAAGCGGTACACCGTCATAGGTGAATTTAATGAGGTCATTTATGAAAACGCAGGTATAACCGTTGTCGGTAAGATATTTTATATCGTCTTCAAGCTGATACGGAGTTATCACATAGGTTCCGCTTTTTGCGGTATCCTTTAAAATACTGTGATACATAATGATTGGTACTTTTATTCCTTCCTTGTCTGCGGCAGTAATTTTCTGATATGTAAAAAGTCCTGCAAATAAGGCAATAACAGCGGCAAAAATAAGCACTGCGTTTTTTAGCTTTAATGTTACGAAATACATTTTTTTCTGCTCCTATATCTTAAAAATATTTTAGTTAATTGTGAAGCTTTAGTTTTACAATTAGCTATTTAAAAATATCTGAATCGCCTGCACTAAAAAAGGTTGGTGACATCTGCGTTTATTTTATATTATTCGGAGTTTTTGTAATTTATTCTTTTTATATAAAAAGTTATTTTTTGACAAAAAGCGAAAATAAATTTCGTTAAATCTATTGACAAAGTGAAAAATATATGATATAATACGAACAAATATTCGAATATTAATTAAATTAGGTAATTATAAAATGTGAATTTTACAATTAGCTATAAATTTTAATTGAACAACAAGGAGGATAAAGTTGTATTACTTCAGAATTTCATAAAACCCTTTATTAGCCTGACAGCAAAAAATATTTCAGGCGGTTGTAAAACCTTAGTTTTACAATTACCTGATAACAATAAAACGGAGGGTGAAAAAATGAGAGAGTATCAATGTAAGAAAAATAATCCGTATCTGCTTCCCAAAAATTTGTATTATCAAGTGAAGTATATGATAAAGGATTATCAACGATTAAAAGAAGAATACGAAAAATTATCAAACACATGTGAAGAAGAAAGAAACTGGGTGAAGGTTTGTACAACGGCGACAAAAATTTCAGCAATAAAAACAGCCCTGTTAAAAATTCCTGTGGAATTTAGGGAGGGGCTGTTAAACAATATTGATAATGAAAGAAATATTAAGGGATATTATCCGCTTAATGCGGATCAGCGTACATATCAAAAGTATAAGCAAAAGCTTATATATTATGTTGCGGAAAACATGAATTATGTATAATTCATTATTTTATTTAGAAAATTCTTGACAAATTTTGTATGTTTTTTTTAAAAGCTTGACAAATTTCATGTATTTTTATATAATGGTAACGTTGTAAAAATTTGTTATTTTAAGAAAGGAAGTACAAAATGGAAAGAGAAAAATTTGGTTCGAGATTGGGATTTATCCTTATTTCGGCAGGGTGTGCAATCGGCTTGGGGAATGTGTGGAGATTCCCTTATATAGTCGGAAAATACGGGGGAGCGGCATTTATACTGATTTACCTTGTGTTTTTGGCTATTTTCGGATTGCCGATTATGTCTATGGAATTTTCGGTTGGAAGAGCAAGCGGAAAAAGTATTGCGGACTCGTTCAGAAGTCTTGAGCCGAAAGGAACGAAATGGCATTTGTTCGGATGGTTCGGCATGGCGGGAAATTATCTTTTGATGATGTTTTATACGACGGTAACCGGTTGGATGTTTGCATACTTTTTCAAAATGCTGCGCGGAGATTTTGTTGGAAAATCGGCGGAGCTTATATCGGCTCAGTTCGGTGAGATGACCTCAAATCCGGGAATTTTGATTGCATTTATGATATTATCGGTGGTATTGGGCTTTTTTGTGTGCTCGCTCGGACTTAAAAAGGGCGTGGAAAAGATCACTAAAGTTATGATGCTGGCACTTTTGGTTATTATTGCCGCACTGGCGGTAAGAGCGGTTACGCTGCCGGGAGCCGGTGAGGGAATAAAATATTATCTTGTTCCCAATTTTAAAAGAATGGCGGAAAATGGCTTGGGAGACGCTGTTTTTGCCGCACTCGGACAAGCGTTCTTTACTTTGTCCATAGGAATGGGCTCAATGGCGATTTTCGGAAGCTATATAAGCAAAGACCAAAAGCTTATGGGAGAAACGATTTCGATAGCTGTGCTTGATACCTTTGTTGCTTTTATGGCAGGACTTATAATAATACCGTCCTGCTTTGCATATAAGCTTGACCCCGGAGCGGGTCCGGGACTTATTTTCCAGACCTTACCGAATATGTTCAGTGAAATGCCGGGAGGAAGAATTTGGGGAGCACTGTTTTTCCTATTTATGATATTTGCGGCGATGTCAACAGTTATCGCAGTATTTGAAAACATCATATCGTTCGGCATGGATTTATGGGGCTGGAGCAGAAAAAAGGCATGCCTTGTGAATGTTTTTGCAGTAATTGTACTGTCATTGCCGTGCGCACTCGGATTTAACCTTTTGTCCGCAATACAGCCTTTGGGAGAAGGAACTACAATACTGGATCTTGAAGATTTCCTTATAAGCAACAATATACTTCCGCTCGGCTCACTTGTTTATGTGCTGTTCTGCACGGTTAAAAAAGGCGGCTGGGGCTGGAGCGAATTTATTAAAGAGGTTAACACCGGAGAGGGAATTGCGTTTTCCAAAAAGCTCAGATTTTACGCGACATATATATTGCCTGTTATTTTGATTATATTATGGGCTCAGGGATATATATCAATGTTTTTTAAGTAAAAAGCATTTTAATGTCTTTTGAAGACAGACAATTTGTCTGAAGCAGCGTAAGAGCATATACTGCCGCGCCGACAAAGCCGCTTCCCAAAAGAGCGGTTTTGTCGGAATTGAACATAACCGAAAACGGCGGATACAGCAAATATATTACTGCTGCTGCCGCTGCCGAGCATAACAGCGGCTTTATAAAAATATCCTTTATGTTAATGCTGAGACCAAACCTTTTTTGAAGGCATGAAAAAGACAGAAGCATAGAAACAAAATAGGCAATGTTTGCACTTATAACGGTGCCGAGCATATTAAGATGCTGATTGCGTATAAAAATAAAATTGCACACAAGCTTAACGGCAGCACCGATAAAGCCGAACAAAAACGGCTCGATTATGCTGCCGCCTGCGTTGAGTATAGCGTCGTATATTTGAGCGAGCGATATAAAAACAAGGCAGGGTGCGAGAAAAGAAAGCATATGCGAGGAGGCTGTATTTCCAAAAAGGAAATCAAGTATCGGCTCGGAGAACAGGGCTATTCCGAAAGCTGCGGGAAGACATACCAAAAGGGTAAGCTTTATTGCCAGTTCGGCACAAAAATTTGCTCTTTGACGGTTTTTAACCGCAATTGCACCCGAAATTACCGGCAGTATGCTTACTCCAAGGGAAGCAAGTATTCCGACCGGAAGATGAAAAACCGTAAGTGCGTATCCGGAATAGGCTCCGTAAAGCCATCGTGAGCCATCGGCGCTTATGGAAAGCGTTTGGGGAAGAGTATCAAATACATCGGTGTAGCTTGAATACATGCGAAGAAAATCCGCTGCGCCGCTTGAAGTGAATTTTATACCTTCAAGACATCGTCTTATAACTGTTATATCAACGAGATTCATTGCCCCGGAAACTGCCGCTGCAACAATTGCGGGCAATGAAACCGCACAGATGGCACTTAAAATTTCATGCACGGATTTTTCCGCATGCCCTGTCGGCATGCGGAAACGATGCGGCAGGTAAAGTACAAAAAGAATAAATGTCGCAATTATTTCACCGACGGTTACGCCCATAATTGCCGCCGCGGCGGTATATTGCGCCGCGAGCTTGGAATAAAAAAGAGCGAGGGCATATCCGGCAAGGAGTTTTATGAATGCTTCTATAACTTGCGATACGGCAGTGGGAATCATATTTGCTTTGCCTTGATAATAGCTTTTGTATACCGTGCCGAGAGCAACAAAGAACACGGACGGGGCAATTACCTTAAGGCAAAAAACCGCTTTCGGCTCTTTCATTGCTATTGCAAAAAAATCGGCAAAAAACCATAGCACAACAGTGCCGAAAATTCCGAGAATGCCGAGTAAAACGGTTGAAACCGTCATTATCTTCCGCACATTGGAATTGTTATTAAGAGCCGTTTCTTCCGCAATCAGTTTTGAAACGGCAAGCGGCATGCCCGATATGATAAAGGACAAAAGCATTATATAAACGCTGAAAGCGGTGTTGTATATAGCCATTCCTTCTTCGCGAAGCAAATATGTGAGAGGTATTTTAAAAACTGCCCCGAAAATTTTTGAAATTGCATTGGCACCCATTAATATGGCTGTTCCTTTGATGAAACCTTGTTTTTTATTCATGAGATAAAATCCTTTCGGCAAAAATAGACTTGCTATATAAATTTATTTATGATATACTTTATTTATGATATTTTTGAAAAGAGGGACAAATGTTACAATGGATAAAAAATATACTATTGATGATTTGCTTGAAATTCTTAAGATTTTGAGGAGCGAAAACGGGTGTCCGTGGGACAGAGCCCAAACGCACGACAGCATAAAGAAAAGTATGATAGAGGAAACCTATGAGGCACTTGACGCACTTGATTCCGGTGATGACGCGGCATTCGCAAACGAGCTGGGAGACGTGCTTTTGCAGGTGGCTTTTCATGCTGCTTTGGCAAAGGAAAGAGGTGCGTTTGACTTTGATGACATTCTGCGGGAGATTTGCACCAAGCTCATAACAAGACATACTCACGTGTTCGGAAATGACAAGGCTGCGACTGCCGAAGACGCACTGGGTACATGGGAGAAAAATAAAAAGAAAGAAAAGGGTCTGAAAACCGATACGGAGCTTTTAAAAGATGTGCCGCACGGATTGCCGGCACTGATGAGAGCGCAGAAGGTGCAGAAAAAAGCGGCATCCTGCGGATTCGATTTCGAGAATATTCGGGAGGCTCTCAAAAAGGTGTCCGAGGAAGCGGGAGAGCTTGCAGAAGCCCGGGAGAAGCTTTCGGAAAAAGAAATTTCCGAGGAGTACGGAGATTTGTTGTTTGCAATGGTTAATATGGCAAGATTTTTGCATGTGGATGCCGAGGTTGCGCTTACCGATTGTACAAATAAGTTTATCAGACGCTTCGGACAGGTTGAAAGCCTTGCGGAAGCAGACGGACAAAAAATAGAAGATATGTCTGCCGATGAGCTTGATAAATTGTGGAATAAAGTGAAAAATAGTGAAAAAAAGAACAAAAATTAAATAAACTATTGACTTTTTGGGAAAATAGATATAGAATAATAGCCGAAAAAAGCCGTAAAAGGCTTTGAAACAGAGACTAAGATAAATTACGCAATGAGGAATAATAAACCTCGGAAAGGAAAAAATTATGAACAAAACAGAATTGGCTGCTGCGGTAGCCGCAAAAGCGGAATTTTCAAAAAAAGACGCAGAAAAGGCAGTAAATGCCATAATCGATTCAATTGCTGAGGCTCTTGAAAGCGGAGATAAGGTACAGCTTGTCGGTTTTGGTACATTTGAAGTCAGACAAAGAGAAGCAAGAGAGGGAAAAAATCCCAGAACAGGCGAAAAAATAACAATTCCCGCTTCAAAGGCACCGGCGTTTAAAGCAGGAAAAGCATTAAAGGATTCTGTAAATAAATAATCCGGAAGAGAAGATTGGGGACTGCGCTGTTTTTTTGCGGTGCAGTCCCCGCTTTTTGAAAAGGAGGTTGAAAAACGTATGAGAATAGATAAATATTTAAAGGTTTCACGCTTAATCAAAAGAAGAACAATTGCGAATGAAGCATGCGATGCCGGAAGAATATCGGTGAACGGAAAGCTTGTAAAAGCTTCTTATGATGTAAAAGAGGGCGATATTTTGGAAATCAAAATGGGTGAGAGAATTACCAAGGTTGAAGTGCTGGACGTAAAGGAACATGTTTTGAAAAATGACGCATCGCTTCTTTATAAAGTTTTAAACAGCTGATTGTAAAATTTGTATTTTACAACTAACTGTATAATCTTTTTTAATTAAAGGAATATTTTTCTCCTTTTCTCAATAATATGTATATAGCTGATTGTAAAACATTAAGTTTTGCGATTGCATATCTGTACAATTACTCAAAAGGAGGAAAAAACTATGACCATTGAAGAAAGAAAGCTTCAGATAAGCGAAAAACAAAAAACACAGCAGCTTGTGATTAATGACCGCAAAAAGCTTAAAATAACAGGTGTTTCCGAAGTGGAAAGCTTTTCGGATACAAATGTATCGGCAGCAACCTGCATGGGACAGCTTTCAGTAAAGGGTGAGGGACTTAAAATAAACAAACTCGATACCGATGACGGAGAACTTATAGTGGACGGAAAAATAAATGCCGTTGAATATACAAAAAAGAAAGAAAAAACCGGTTTTTTTGAAAGTATTTTTAAATAAGAGCGATAATTTATGAAAATTTCAATAACTCATGAACTGACGGTATTTCTTATAATGACGGCACTGGGGATTTTTGAGGGGATTTTGTTTGATGTTTTCCGAGTGTGGCGAAAAATGTTATCCAAGAGCTTTTTGGCGGTGGGAATATCCGATGCCGTTTGCTGGATTTTGGCAGGCTCGGCATTTGCGTTTACCGTATGGAATTTTGCGGACGGAGAACTGAGAGGATATATTTTTATCGGTATCATTTTGGGGCTTGTTTTGTATTTTTTGACTTTTAGTGACAGAAATATTTCTATTATTACAGGAATATTTATATTTTTTTTAAAAATTTTTAATTTTTTTTTAAAAATACTCTTGACACCGGGACGATTTTTATATAAAATGATATTAGAGCCTGTGCAAGGTTTTATTAAAAGAAAAATATATTGTATATTAAAAGTATTTAACATACGGAATTTGGGGATAAAAAATGATAAAAAAACGAAATAAGAATAAATCGATTTATCGTGTCCTCGGCATCATCTTTATAGCTGCATTTTCGTTTATGTTTATTAAAGGCGTTCTGAATCAGCCTCAGATTACAAAAAATAAGGCGCAGATTGCCGAGCTGGAAGAAAAAATAGATTACGAAAAGAAACGTATCGAAGAGGTAGAAGAGCTGAAAACCAAGGTCGACAGTGATGAATATATAGAAAAAGTAGCAAGAGAAAAACTCGGAATGATAAAACGGGATGAAATAGTATTTATCGATATTGCCGGGTAAAACATAGTTATGTTTTTTAAACACAAGAAAAGCCATATGCGGGAGGAAACACGTTAATATGACATTACAGGTTGGAGAAATTGTAGAGGGAAAGGTCAGGAATATTATGCCGTTCGGCGCATTTGTAAACCTGCCGGACAACAAGACGGGTCTTGTACATATTTCGGAGGTTGCGGCGGACTACATAAAAGATATTAATGAACGGCTTAAGCCCGGGGACGATGTAAAGGTTAAAGTTTTAAGCATAGACGAAAGCGGAAAAATAAGCCTTTCTATAAAAAGAGCACAGCCTCCGCGGGAAAAAAGGGAGCCTAAAAAAAGAGAAAAACCTATGGGACCTATCAGACCGATAGAGATAGACTGGAGCAAGCCTGCGGCATCGGAGCTTTCTTTTGAGGATAAGCTCAGTAAGTTCAAGCAGGACAGCGACGAGAAAATACAAGCACTTAAGCGCAGTAATGAATCCAAGCGTTCGGGCGGTTATCATCGCGGCGGCGGAGGATATTTATAATTTGAAACAGACAAGTCCTGTAAAGACATTTGTTATGGGACTTTTTGTTATATATGAAAGGAATAATAATTATGATAAAACCGGTAAAATTAACACCTGCGTTCAAGGATAATATCTGGGGTGGGACAAGACTGAAAACAGAATACAATAAGCATACCGATATGAAAATTGTAGCTGAAAGCTGGGAGCTTTCAACTCATAAAGACGGCGAAAGCAGAATAAACGGCGGCGAATATGACGGATTAAAGCTGTCGGAGTATATAGAAAAAATCGGAAAGGACAAGCTTGGTAAAAGAGCACTTGAATTCAATTATTTTCCGCTTTTGATAAAGTTTATCGATGCGAAAAATAACCTTTCCATTCAGGTACATCCCGATGATGAATATGCACTGAAGCATGAGGGAGAATACGGAAAAACCGAAATGTGGTATATAATGGATGCCGAAAAAGGGTCATATCTTTATTACGGCTTCAACCGCAGTATAACAAAAGAGGAATATGAAAAAAGAATTTCGGACAATACATTGCTTGAGGTACTCAACAAGGTTGAAGTAAAAAAAGGCGATATGTTCTTTATTCCGTCCGGAACGGTCCATGCAATAGGCTCGGGAATTTTAATATGTGAAATTCAGCAAAATTCCAATACTACCTACAGAGTTTACGACTATGACCGCCGTGACGCAAACGGAAATCCGAGACAGCTTCATATAAAGCAGGCTATAGATGTTTCCTGCCTTGAGCCGTCTCCGGAGCAAAAAGCTCCGACAATAATTGCAGACGGAGTTGAAGAGCTTGCAAAATGCAAGTATTTTACAGTAAGGAAAATAGATGTGGACGGCGAGAAAACAATTTCGGCAGAGGACGGAAGCTTCCGTTCACTCATATTCTTAAGCGGACAGGGTACTTTGACCGTCGGGGATAGCGTAATTACTGCCGAAAAAGGCGACAGCATTTTTGTACCGGCTCAAAATACGGATTACAAAATTTCGGGTAAATGCGAAATAATTCTTTCGTATGTTTAAAAAAATTTCTCACCGATAAAAAGGTGAGATTTTTTTCTGTCTGATGATATTGAACAATATTGTAAATTTATATTTTACAATTGACTATGATTGTAACGAAAAAAGGAGAAAATTATTTTGAAAAAAATTTTTATACTTTTGCTTGTGCTTTTTACGGCGGCGGATATTGCTGCGGCACAGGATTGGAGAACGGACGACGTATATTACGCATTTAATTTCGGCGGCGGATTGTATCCGGAATATACGCAGGTCTGCGGAGAGTGGATGATCGGCAATAAGCATGATGAGTTTGTAAAAAAATATACCTTTGATGAAAAAGAAGAGGATTTTTTGCCGGTAAGCGGAAACTGGAGCATTTCGGGAGGAAAATATATTCAAAATCAGATGGGAATGTCGGCGCTTACAAGGAGTATGCTCGGCGGAAGGCTTGACGGTTTTGATATTTCTTTTGAGGCAACTCCTCTTTCGGAGGAAAATACGCTTATGATATACTTCGGCTCGGAAAGCGGGAACGACGGTTGCTCTGTCGAAATAAATTCATATCAATCAAAGCTTATTTCGGATGGCGAGGAGTATATCGGAAAAGGAGCTGTTGTAAAAAATAATACATATCAGGTCAGACTTTTGTCGGACAGAAATAATTTAATACTGTACTTGAACGGGGAAATTATTTTAAGAAAAACAGATATGCCGATAAAAAACGGACGGGTCGGAATAGGAAGCTGGAACTCGGCGTTTGAATTTGACAATCTTGTTCTTTCTTCAATGCCGTCCCTCGGAAGAAGCGAAAAGCTTATAGGAAGCGGAAAAAAAGCTGAGGTTGTTTTTTCGGAGCTGACAGCGGAGAATTTTGTATATAAAGCAAAATTGAGTGCGGATAATATCACGGACGGCAGCGTCGGAATTGTTGTACGTGCGTCCGAAAACGGAGGATATTATTTAGGCATTGATGCAAACGGTGCATATATTTCCGATAAAAACAGCGGAAAAAAGCTTGCCAAAGGCGAATTTAAACCGCGCTCGGGAGTGATGTATGAACTTGCTGCGGAATGCGACAGGGACAAAATCACGTTTTATATAGATGACGAAAAAATTATTTCCGCAAAAAATTCGGAATATAAAGAAGGAGCGTGCGGGTTTTTTGAAAAAGATACGAAAGTGTATTGTGAAAATGCGGATATGCGCCTTATAAGAAATACTGCACCGCCGATAATTTCGGAGGGCGGTAAAGCTTATTATATCGATTCGGAAAACGGTAACGATTTAAACAGCGGTGAAAGTGCCGAAAAAGCATGGAAAAGTATATACAGATTAAGAGACTGTACCCTTTCGGACGGAGACAGTATTCTTTTAAAACGCGGCGCAGTATATGAGGGCACTTTGTATATAAAAAATCTAAATCCTGAAAATGAAATATCTGTTTCAGCTTACGGTGAGGGAGAAAAGCCTGTGATTTCGGGATGTACAAGGGGCATTGTAATAGAAAACAGCAGCAATATAAAAATTTCTTCGGTTGATATAAAGCTAAGGCATTATGCTGCGGACGAAACATCGGAGCTCGGTGTGGGATACGGAGCGGAGCTTATAAATTCGCCGAATATATCTTTTGAAAATTGCGGCTTTTCCTGCACGACCGACGGTGCATATACAGCGGCAATCGAGACGGACAGTATATTTAATGAACCTGAATGCCGTGAGGTATCATATTCGGGATTTTTCAAAAATGCGCTTTGCACGGAAGGTGCGGAAAGAGAGACTGACAATAACGGCAGTGATGAGCATTGGGCATATAAATATATGAAAATCCTTATGGAGGAAAATATAATTTCGGAGTATCGCCCGGATGATAAAATTTCCAGAGCGGAGTTTGCAAGTATGCTTACTGCGGCATTGAGACTGAATGAATCGGAATACCGCGGGATTTTTAAGGATGTTACGGAGGATATGTGGTATGCAAAAAAGCTTCAGACAATATCCGATTATCGTTTCCTGCCGCTTGAGATGACCGACGGTGCATACGCGAGGGCGACAGACACGCTTAAAAGAGCAGAGCTTGCGGCAATTGCGGTGCTTGCAGCAGGATGCACAGCGGATGAACAGACGGAATTTTCCGATGAAAGCAGCTTTAAACCGTGGATGATACGATATATAAATTCAGCCGTTTCAAATGAAATAATGTCGGCGGATGATGATGGGAATTTCAATCCCGAACGAGAGGTTACGCGTGCGGAAGCCGCGGTTGTATTGATAAAGCTCAGACAGTACAAGTGAAAGGAGTTTTAAAATAAAAGCATGAAGATAATAAAAAAGCTTTCGGCAATCATACTTGTATGTGTATTTTTATGTCCCCAATGCAGAATGTATGCTGAAGAAAGAAACGGGCATCGTGAATTGATTGTATCAATGGGACTTTTAAATCTTTTTGAAGACGGAGATTTCAGACCGGACAGCTATGTGACAAACAAAGAGCTTTCGTCGGCGGTAAAGCTTATGTCGGGCGGAAAAGATATTTTAGAATATTTAAAAGAAAGCGACAGACCGGAAGAAGCGGCGGAAGCGGAAAACGCAGTTTATTCCATGACGCGCCTTTTGGGTTATCCCGAAGAAAATTACAGACAGTATGCTTCCGATTCGGGAATTTTAAAGGGCGTAGCTTTAAGCGAACGGTATATAAAAAGAGATGTGTTCGAAAAGCTCGTGTATAACACTCTTGTTGCCGAAAGAATACAAATAACTCGTTTTGACGGAGAAAAACCGGTGTATGAAAAAAAAGGAACGCTTTTGAAGGATGTATTCGGTATAATAAAGGTCGAAGGGATTGTTGAAGCGGATTTTTCGGCATATGTAAATGTTTTGCCGAAAGGAAATTTGGCAAAAGGAGAAATGCTGATAGGAGATGTTGTTGCAAGAGGGACATATAATACAAAGGAATATCTTGCAAGGCACGTTGAGGCATATGTTAAAACCGATGAAAAATCCGATAATGAGGGAACTCTGATAGCAATAGAAAAAACAAAAAATGAGGAAATTAAAAAAACCTCCGAGGTGATAGACGGAGCAACCACAAGTAAAAAGCTTGTTTGGTATGACAAAGAAAAAGACGAAAGAAAACAAAAAGTTATTCCGTCCGATGCGGTGGTTATATATAACGGAAAACGTATGGGTGAAGCGCGCGGTCAGGAATGGTCGCTGTTTACTCCGGGAGACGGTGAAGTAAATCTTGTGGATAATAACAGTGACGGAAATGTTGACGCGGTTATTATATGGAATTACAATCTGTATAATGTGGATTATGTAAATTCGGAAAAAGAAATGATACTTTGCCGTGATTTTTCCTACGGCTCTAAAATTGAACTTGAGGGAAAAAATTATTTTGTTTATGACGAAAACGGAAAAGCTATGCAGCTGTCGGATATTAAGCCTTTTAATGTTCTTTGCGTAACCGAGCTGACAGAGGAAAATATTTATATTGCCTGCTCACGGAGAGAGCCTGTCGAGGGAAGGTATAAGCGTGACGGCTACAGCATATATGTCGGAAACGACAAGTATAGTATAGGCAATTCGGGTCTTTATAATTTTTTGAGCTTTTCTGACGGAGATATGGTAAGAGTATATCTGGATATATATGGCAGAACAGCATATATTGTAGGTAAATCCGAATATGAGTATGCTTTTTTGGATAGGGTGTACTATGAAAATCAAGAGGATGAACCTATGTATATTAAGCTTTATACCGAAGATGGCAGGATTTGCAGAAAAGAACTTGCCGCTCATGTTAATATGACGGAAAACGGGTCAAAAACTCTTTATTCAAAGAATAAAACCGGTGCCAACAGTTATCAGGTGCTTGCGGGACTTATTTCGGGTCGCCGCGAGCTGATAAAATATAAGGAAAACAAGCTGGGTAAAGTTAACGAAATTGTATTTGCAAAATCTAAAATAGGTCAGGATTTGCCCGACACCACAAGAGGCTTTGAAATATACTATGCCGATAACTCCGGAGGCACGATATCCTTTAAAGAGGCAAAATATTTGCAGAATACTTTTGTGTCCCGCTACAGAGTGACCAAAAATACTTTTCTTTTTTCGGTAGAGGAAAATGTCTGTGAGCCGGAAAAATTCAGACGCTTGTCGATGTCGGATTTGTCGGGTGACAGTGATTACAGAGTTATGATATATGATGTAAACGACAGATTTGAAGCCGGAGCGGTTGTTTTTGAAAAGTATACCGATTGGTATTCAAAGCAGGGAAGTATAGTGACGGAGGTTTCGAAAGAAGCCGGAGCGGACGGAGAAATACTTACAAAATTAAAGATTTATACCGGCGGTGAGGAAAAAACAGTTTATGCAAATAATCCTGATATTTCGGTAAATCCGGATATAGCGTGGAGATTTGGCAACGGCAGCTTTAAGCTTTCGGATGTTAAGGTAGGAGATATTATTTATTATAAGCTCGGTACCGACGGATATATTTCCGGCATTGCATACCTTCATAAAAATATTTCCGGACAGACATATTATCATAAGTCAAATTACGGCTGGGGTGATATATATATTCCCAATTGTGCCATGGCGGTTATTTATTGCCCTATTAAAAGCGTATATGACGATATGTTTGTGATATATTCGGACGGCTCTATGCCGATAGCGGTTAATTCGAACAGAAGATATTATATCTGTGAGAATAATAAAATACGAAAGGCTGAATATTCGGATATAGCACCGGGTGATAATATGGTTGGTATGTGGAAGTGGAGCAGCTTGGTTGATGTTGTAGTATATAAATAGAAGGGATGTAAAAAAACTCCGGAACGCAAGAAAACAAATCAGAGGCATATTGTGTTCGAGTCCCTAATGCCTATCACCCCGGATACTCCCCACAAAAGCAGTTATTACTTGTAAAATTCACATTTTACAAGTAACTATAAACTGAAATATAAGGGGCAGTGTAACATGGAAGGAAAGGAGTTTACAGCATTACAGATATAATGAAAATTTTTAGTATAGGAAGAAATACCGCATACCAGTATTTAAGGGATAAAATCATTCCGTGCAGGAAAATAAGAAACAAATATATTATCCCGAAAAGGGGTGTTGATAATTTTATCAATAAAATTGTTTGCATTGATGGTGCAACCAATGATATAATAAATATAATCAAGACGTAGATTTAAAAGTTATTCAAGAGTACCTCGGACACTCTACAATAACAACAACCGCAAACTTTTATTTACACCCGAGTATAAAAGAAAAACAAAAGGCTTTGCAAAGCTTGAGCAATGCTTTAGGCTGATTTTTGGTAAGAATTTGGTAAGAATTTTTAAAACAGGAATATGGCAGACGAAAAAAAGAAAAATAAAAAATGACCTAAAACCTAAGTTTTAAGTCATTCGTTACTGGTGCCGATGGTGGGGGTCGAACCCACACGGTATCGCTACCACGGGATTTTGAGTCCCGCGCGTCTGCCAATTCCACCACATCGGCAAATCAAACTGCTCTATTATATTATCATAAATTCATACATTTGTCAATACTTTTTGAAGAAAAAAAGTATTTTTCTT
>CAKSJU010000025.1 GCA_934463455.1 uncultured Clostridia bacterium
CCCGAATCTCCCCATGAATGCCCTCCGGGGCAAAGCAGAAAATGCACTTTTTCGGACATTCCTATTTTATCAAACATTTTTTTCCGCAAATATTGCGTAAGCGATTTTCCCGAAAGCTTTTCCGCAAGCGCACCCAACACAAACGACGCGGAGCTGTCATATGTAAAAATAGTTCCGGCGGGGCGGTTTGCTCCGCTTTCCGTTTCGAAATACACTCTCACTCTGTCGTTTGACCGGAGTTTAAACCAATTCTCTCCGTTTCTTGAGGTGCTCATTGTAAGCATTTCTTTTATTGTGAGGTTTTTCATATTTTCATCGGTAACATCTGCCGCCTCCTCCGGAAAATATTTTACTATTTTATCGTCAAGAGAAAGCATTCCGTCCTGTTCCAAAAAACCGATTGCAAGAGCTACAAAGCTTTTCGAAACCGAATACATTCTGTGATAAAAATTCTCGTCAAAAGGCGGATAATATTTTTCGAAAAATATATCCTTACCCTTTGCCAAAATAATACTGTGAGTCGAAAGCCGTGCATCCTCGAGCGCCGCCAAAAAATTTCTTATATTCGCAGATGGTATTCCCGCTCTTTCAGGAGTTATTTTTTTCATAATTTTTTCTTCCTTTCGCATAATTTTAAAATACTCAATTGTAAAATAATATTGACATATCCTTTTTTTATCTGTATAATAAATATATGATAATATGTTTAGCCGAGAAAAATTATACATCTTATTTTGAAACAATACAATATATTATTTTAATTATTTTTATTGGTTTTAGCATTATTTTAAGGAGATTTGCAAAATGCAGGAAATAGAAAAAATCACGCACTTTGTGCACGTATATACCTCCGGATGCACAAAAATACCTCATCATCTGACACATTATCACGATTTAACGATAGCCGTAAAAGGGGAAATGACCTATTTTTGCAATGGTGAAAAAATAGAATTGAAACCCGGAGACGCGGTTTATCTTCCTCCGGAAATATGGCGCGACCGCCTAAAAGGCGAAAAATACTGCGAATTTATCAGCTATAATTTTCTAACCGGCTGCAATGACCCGATTTTTCCGGAAAATCACATTAAATGCTGTTATTCGGCACGGATAAAAAAGCTTATGTCGCTCTACGGCGAGCTGCATCTTTCCTCCGCGGAATATTCTTTTGAAAAATGCCGTCTGATTTTAAAGTTTATTCTCTGTGAAATTGCCGAAACTTATCAAAAGCTTTACCAAAACGACTATGTGAACAAAATTATTTCATACATTGATTTGCACATCAATGAACATATCACTCTCGACGCGCTTTCTGCCGAGCTGCATATTACAAAGGAATACTGCTCTTATATTTTTCACCGTGAAACCGGCAAAACAATTATAAATTACATAAACGAAAAGAAAACCGAGTGTGCAAAAAATCTTATTTCCGGAGAAAATATGTCTCTTACCGACATAAGCGAAAGCCTCGGTTTTGACGATTACAACTATTTTTCCCGAATGTTCAAAAAATACTGCGGTATGTCGCCTTCCGAATATAAAAAAGTATAAAAAGGGGCTGTTTTAAAAGTCAACCGGCTTTTCAAACAGCCCCTTTTAAAGTCTTATTTCTTTAAAAACAGATACCAATGCGGCTGCCGAAATAAGAAAAATCAAAATGCCGCCCGTAATATTTTTGTTTTTAAATTGCCAAATTCCAAAGCTGAATGCCTTAATCGAAAAAATCAAAACCACTGCCGCCACAATCAAAACATATATCATTTTTTATTTCGTTCCTCCCCCAAATCTATAAAGCCGATGTTTTGCATTTCAAAGCTGACATCAACGCTGAATTCCGCGTCCGGATAATGAGAGCGCCAATCATATCTTTCATATTCCGAATTTGTCATAAAATTTGACTTTGCATACTGACCGAAGCCTATAATATCGACACCGAATTCTTTTTGAGTTCTTTCCAAAAAATAATCTATTGCCTGCTTTGTTTCCTCTTCAACCTGCTTTTCCATTGACGGCATGTCCGGCTCTATAGGAGTTTCGGCGCTCTCCGACATCAAGCATCCCTCTATAAATATTTTTATTTTTATTTTCGGTACGCCGCCTGTTGTTCTTACTGAAATTTTCGGCTGCCGCTGTTGTTCGATTGCTATTGTAACAGGAACTTTCGGTGATTTTTCATTATAAAACGAAATATAGCTTAATTTATATTCTCCGCACAAGATGTTATATATCAAACTTTCGACATTGTTCATTTTGCCAATCATTTTTTCTCCGTCAAACAAAGCCATTCCGATAACTTCACTTGCATTTCTTTTTTCGGTCTCTATTTTTCCCGCATAATATTTTTTTGTCAAAAAATCAAAACCTTTTTCATTTACCTCTGCTTCTTTTGTATTATCCTCTTTTACATTACTTTCCGTTTCTGTTTTGTGTCCCTCTTCCTTATCTTTATGTCCCTCCTCTGCTTTTTCTTCATTTTTTTCATTCACACCCGCAAGAGGAAGAACATTTTGTCTGTTTTCATCATCTATTTGAAAATAAAAATCCTTTAAAAGAACTCTTGGAACATATCCTCCGCGCTGTGATTCATAAATTAATCTATAATATGTTACAGGATTTATTTCCGCAACCGGATTTACGCTTTTGAGATATTCTTTTGCTCCCGCGCTTGAAACCGCCATATAAATATTAGGTCGTATATCGCTGTTTCTTGCAAAGGTATCAAACAGGTCACGCACTCCGTTTTCCGCCAATTCCTCCGAAATTACAATAAGCTTTGTATGCGCAAGAGTAAAATTTTTACTGACTATTTGGTTTGCAATATTCACCGCGGAATATACAGTAGGAGCCTTTACATTAATTACTTCGACTATTTCGCTTCCTTCCTTGCCGCCTTCCTCGCTTGCACCGCCGCTTATCTGGGTGGTTTTTGCAAATTGTATTGTATAGTCGTATATTCCCTCATCTTCTGTCATATCAACCCCGACCGCAACCACATAAGCAATGTTGTTAGGCTCTTTTGCATCGTAGCAGCCGCAAAGAAATATCATTGAAAGAAACATAAAAATTATCTTTTTCATATAAATTCCACTCCTTTCCGCATTCAAAGCACAAGCTTTATAAATTGCTGTTCTTTTTTGTAATTTTGTATATAAGAGGAAGCACCAACGGGAATAAAAACGCTGTCAAAACCGTTATTAATGTCATATACCAATACTTTGATACAACCTCTCCTATATCTTTTATACCGAATGACACCACTGCAGTAATCGCAATTATCGGAATAATCAGCGGTTTTTCATATTTTAAATCAAAGCTGTCTCTTAATGTCATACAAATAACCGACAGATAGAGAGCGGAATAGAGAAAAACCGACAAAGACCATACAAATTCAAAAAAAGCCTCAAATCTTTGAAAAAAATCTCCTATTCCGACCAACCTCATAAGCTGATATATCGGTATTATAAATTTTTTCGATGACGGATAAGGATATATCATTCCATAAGTCAACATTAAAAGGAGCGCCGCCGCTCCCGTCGTCAAAATAGCTCTCCGGCCGGCTTTTTTTGCGTCTGTTGCATTTTTTATATAGGGCAAAAGCAAATTGAGTATCAAAAAATCATCAAACAGCTCCATTCCTGAAATGCCTTTTACGAAGATATTATAAGGGCCGTTGCCCAAGATCGGAAATATATTATATAATTTTAAATGAGGAGCTAAAAAAGCAAAAAACAACACCATTATCACAAGCACTATCGGAATAAAAATTGCATGTATTCGCGCAATAGATTCAATTCCACAATATGCCGCAGCTGCTATTACCAATGCATAAATAAGCAAAATCATTTCAATCGGTGCGTCCGGGAGCAATACCATTTTTACCATGTCCGGATAGATGCGGATAGTAGCTGCCAAATTCAAAAAAAGAACAAGGCTTACAATTAATCCCACAATCTGCTTCATTGCCTTGCCGCCAATTCTCTCCGACAAGGAAATAATACTGTAATTTGAGCAATTTTTGTATGCAAATACGGTCAACATAAAAAGCAAAAGCATTATTGCCGATATATAAATCACTTGTATCCACGCGGCATTGCCGGAATTTAAAATCAGCCTTTTCGGAAAACCGAAAAACAACTTAATACTTATTACATTTATCATCATCATCGTTATTTCTTTTAAATTAAAAGTTATTTCCGACTTCATTTATCTTTTATTCCTTTCTTTGGGGACACTAAAATCAAACAGAGGCGAATGCTGCATCATAATTATTTTTTCTTTTTTGTCCGCCATTTCATACTGATTTTGGGCTCTTGTTTTTTACTTTGCGGATTCAGATAATCCGGTCTGTTTTCCTGTTTCCATATAGGCGATACCATAACAGACATATCCGAACCGCTTTTATGCTCGCGTGTTAAAGGAGCAAGGAACGGAACACCAAAGCTTTTTTGTGCGCCCAAAAGTATCGAATACAGAAAAATACCGATAGCGACTCCGTAAAAACCGCATATTCCCGCCAAAATTATAAAAATAATTCTTAATATTCTGTAACTCCAGCTTATTGCATAATCCGGAGTCGCAAATGAGCCGAGACCGGTAAGCGCAATAACAATTATCATCATCGGACTCACAATTTTTGCGCTTACTGCCGCTTGTCCGAGTATAAGACCTCCCACTATTCCGAGTGTTGAGCCAATCGGATTCGGCATTCTTATTCCTGCTTCTCTTATCATTTCAAATGATATATCCATAAGCAAAAGCTCCACTATGCTCGGAAAAGGTACGGATTCTCTTGAGGCACTTATAGCATAAACCAAAAATGTAGGTATCATTTCCTGATGAAAAAGCGTTATTGCCAGGTAAAGTGCCGGTAAAAGCAGCGAAAGTCCCATTGCAATGACCCGAATTACTCTTGTGACATTTGCAAACGGTATTCTAAGATAACTATCCGAAGCAGCGTGCATTAACTCAAAAGCATTTGTCGGGAAAACAAGTGCATGCGGGCTTCCGTTAAGCAAAAAAGCAACTCTGCCCTCCGAAAGAGCCTTTGCAACGCGATCGGGTCTCTCGGTACTTAATATTTTTGAAGTTATCATATAGTTATTTTCCTCAACCAGCATAGATACCTCTTCTATGGCTATGCAATAATCTATACTTATTCCGTTTAATCTGTTTCTTACTTCATCAACAAGCTCTTTGTTTGCCAAATCGGAAACATACATTAAAACTCCCCTTGTTTTGCTGACTTCACCGATTTTAATACCCTCGCAAATTAATTTTTCGGTTTTCATTATTTTTCTTACAAGTGCGGAATTATTACGCAGCATTTCCGAAAAAGCTTCCTGCGGCCCGTATATTGATTGTTCAGTTTCCGGTCTGTCTATACCTCTGTGTCCCCAATTTCGTACATCAAGTATAAATCCTTTGTCAAATCCGTCCGCAAAAAGTCCGCATGAGCCGAAATTTACTTCCTCAATTATGCTTTCAAACTCTTCCGCCATAACCGCCTGGCTGTGAGAAACAAATCTATATATTATATCTTCGGGCAACACATCATTTTCACCCTCCGGAAAAGGCAGCTGCAAAAGAGTTTTTATTATATCCTGGTCAACCGAACGCGTGTCTACCATTCCGTCATAAAAGACAACAAAGCATTTTCGTTTGTCTCTCATTTCAAATCTGCGGATAACCACGTCGTTATTATTCGGAAAATCAAATCTTTTCTTTATATATTCATAGTTAAATTCTATATCTTTACTGATATTCGGTATAATATCTTCATTTTCTTCACGTACATCATACTTTATATTTAAATCTGACGTTTCTAATTTGAATATATCATTTTCTATAGGCTTAGAAAATGTAAAAAGCTTTTTTATTATTTTATCTGCTTTCATTATAATTCAATTCCTTTTTCTTTCAAATCACCTATATTGTTACCTTATTTTTCATAAATTATACATTTGTTTCACGTGAAACAAAATATTTTTATATTTTTTTTAAAATGTTTCACGTGAAACATTTACTTTTTCAAAATATGTGGTATAATATATATAGGTAATAATTCGTTATACGTTTTATGTCTGATAACTTAAATTTAATATAGCTAATTGTAAAACTTTAGTTTTACAATTAGCTATAAATTCAATAAAAAGGGAGGGAAAATATGAATAAAGTAATTGCAGTAACAAATCAAAAGGGTGGGGTAGGAAAAACCACAACCTCGGTCAACCTTTCCGCCTGCCTTGCATATAAAGGAAAAAGAGTTCTTGTAGTTGACTGCGACCCTCAAGGGAATACAACAAGCGGATTCGGAATAGACAAAGATTCCTACGAGCTTTCGGTTTATGATTGTCTGATTGATTCCGAAAATGCTCAAAAAGCCGTTCTGCGCACAAAGTATGGGAATTTATCGGTTATTCCGTCATCTCCCGAGCTTTCGGCAGCCGAAATTGAACTTGCATCCGAGGAAAAAAGAGAATACATATTGTCCGAGGCACTCAACAAAATAAAAAAGGACTATGATTATATAATAATAGATTCTCCGCCGGCTCTCGGAATGTTATCTATTAATATAATGACCGCGTCCGATTCGGTATTAATCCCCATTCAATGCGAATATTATGCACTCGAGGGGCTAACACAGCTTATAAACTCAATCCGAAATATTAAAAAGACATCAAATCCTAATCTTGATATTGAGGGAATAGTCGCTACCATGTATGACTCACGAACAAATCTTTCATCTCAGGTTTTGGACGAAGTTAAAAAATTCTTTCCTGACAAGGTATATAACACCATTATACCGAGAAACATCCGCCTTTCCGAAGCTCCGAGCTTTGGTGAGCCGATAATAAGATACGATATAACCTCAAAGGGAGCCGAGGCATATTTTGATTTGGCAAAAGAATTAATGAAAAACAACAGCTGATTTTAAAAGGAGGTAGTATAAATGAAAAAAGGCTTGGGCAAGGGTCTTGATATGCTTTTTTCGGATGATAATCCGGTTTCGATAGAGTCGGGAATTACCGACTTAAAGCTTGTTCAAGTAGAGCCTAATTCGAATCAACCGAGAAAAACCTTTGATAATGAAAAGCTTGAAATTCTTGCAGACTCGATAAAAGAACACGGACTTATCCAACCTATAATTGTTGTAAAAAACAAAAAAGGCAATTATACGATTGTAGCCGGAGAACGACGCTGGCGTGCCGCTAAAAAAGCGGGTCTTGAAACAATTCCCGCAGTAATAAAGGATTATTCCGACCGCACCGTTACAGAGGTTGCATTAATAGAAAACCTACAGCGTGAAGACTTAAATCCTATTGAAGAAGCACTCGGATATAAATCGCTCATGGATGAATATAAGCTCACTCAAGACGAAATAAGTAAAAGAATAGGCAAAAGCAGAAGTGCGGTTGCAAATTCTCTTCGGCTTTTGACTCTCGAAAAAGAGCTTCAAAAATACTTAATTTCCGGACAAATTTCCGAGGGACATGCACGTGCGATATTATCATTAAACGGTGAGGTACTTCGCGAATTTCTTTTAAACAGAATTATTGACGAAGGGCTGAACGTACGTCAGGCAGAAAAGCTCGCAAAGGATTTGCAGGTTGTAAAAGAAGAAAAACCGAAAAAAGTTACGGCAGCCGATATTGAAATTGAAAAAATTAAAAACAGATTGGAACAAGGCTTCGGTACAAAAGTAAAAATTAAAAACGGAGCCTCCAAAGGTAAAATTGAAATTGAATATTACGGAAATGATGATTTGGAAAGAATACTATCATATTTTAACATATAAGTAAAATTATGGTAAAAAATCAACTTTCAAAATATAGTGTGTAAGATATTTTTAGAACTTTTACATAAAAATATATTAAAACACTAAAAAATCAATTACAAGCTAATTTTGAGCTTATTTTTGATATTCGTCATTTTTATTGTGAAGAAGGTGATACACATGTCAAATTCAAATAACAATCGTTCTCTTTTTCTTTATACAGGGTTGATATTTTTTGTTGCAATCATAATGATAATAATTGCTTTTTTCGGGCAAAGCAATCTTGAAAAAAATCAACCGATAAAAGAAAGCGTTTCTTCAATAGAAGAAAAAACCGCACGCCTGAGTGAAGATAACCGTTTACTTTTGGAACAAAACCAATCCTTGCAGGAAACAAACAAAATGCTGACCGAACAAATAGGTACTATGCAGGATAAGGAAGAGGCATACCAAAAGCAGGCAGATAATAATAATTTGCTGTTAGACGTTTACTCCGCTCTTTACAAAGGCAATAAAAAATCCGCGGCAGAGCTCTTACAATCAATCAATACCGAAGAGCTGACCGACAAACAAAAAACATTCTATGATATTTTAGTAAAAAAATCAAAATAAGGAAGGTAATTATACCATGTTAGACATTAAAATTTTAAGAAACGAACCCGAAAAAATTAAAGAAGCTTTGAAAAAAAGATTTAACCCGCTTGATATTGAGCCGGCAATCGAATTGGATAAAAAAAGACGTGAACTTCTTGCAGACGTTGAAAAGAAAAAGGCTACTCAAAACGAAATAACAAAGAAAATTCCCGCTATGAAAAAAGCAGGGGAAGATACAACAGCTGTTTTTGAAGAAATGCGCGAGCTTTCGGATGAAATAAAAAGTGATGACGCACAGGTTTCTCAAATTGATGAAGAACTTCGCAATTTTATGCTTAAAATTCCGAATATTCCAAATTCGGAAATACCCGTCGGCAAGGATGATACCGCAAATGTTGAAATAAGAAAATATTCCGTTCCGACAGAGTTTGATTTTGAGCCGAAAGCTCATTGGGACATAGGAACCGATCTTAATATACTTGATTTCGACCGCGGCGCAAAAATCAGCGGCTCACGCTTCACTGTTTACAGAGGTCTCGGAGCAAAGCTGGAAAGAGCAGTAATAAACTACTTCCTCGAAACTAATACAACAGAATCGGGATATACCGAAATTTTCCCGCCCTATATGGTAAACCGTACATCAATGACAGGAACGGGACAACTTCCGAAATTTGAAGAAGACGCATTTAAAGTTGCAAACAACGGATTTTTCTTAATTCCGACCGCAGAAGTTCCTGTTACCAATCTTCACCGTGACGAAATTCTGGACGGAAATAAGCTTCCTATTAAATACTGTGCTTATTCAGCATGCTTCCGTGCGGAAGCCGGCTCGGCAGGACGCGACACCCGCGGACTTATCCGTCAGCATCAGTTTAACAAGGTTGAGCTTGTTAAATTTGCCGACCCCGAAAAAAGCTATGAAGAATTGGAAGCTTTAACAAATGATGCGGAAAAACTTCTTCAGGGACTCGGACTTCCGTACAGAGTTGTATGCCTGTCTACCGGAGATTTGGGCTTCTCATCGGCAAAAACATACGATTTGGAGGTATGGATGCCAAGCTACGGCCGTTATGTTGAGATTTCTTCATGTTCTAATTTTGAAGATTATCAGGCAAGACGCGCGAACATTAAATTCAGACGCAATCCTAAAGACAAGCCTCAATTTGTTCACACTCTTAACGGCTCCGGTCTGGCAGTCGGCAGAACTGTTGCGGCAATACTCGAAAACTATCAAAATGCCGACGGCAGCGTAAGAGTTCCCGACGCATTGGTTAAGTTTATGGGAACAGACCTAATAAAATAATGGGATGTAAAAAAAATCCGGAATGCAAAAAGGCATGTATTGCTTGAATATCACTAAGTATATAATAACCTATATTAATAGCATTTACAAAAAAAATCAAAAGTTTTAATCTTTATTATATAAAAATGCCTTTTTGCTACGCCCTCACCAAACCACTCGGAGTACCCGCGTACGCCGTCGGGTTTGGTTTGAGCGTTCCGGAACTTTTTTTCCTATCCCCATAACTTCGCCTACAGCCTATCACGTTTTACAATATTATTTTACCTATATTACAATTAAATTTCACAAATATGAAAAATAACTGCATATTTATGAAAATAATATATTATGTAAACCAATTAAAAAGTTATCCACACAAGGCATTTACATATTTTCACTAAAAAAACGGCTTGTTTACCATGTTTTCAAACGATTTATCCACCTTATCCACATAGTTATCCACGGTGGAAGTTAATTTTCCAAAACATAAAATCCCGATTTTTCCCATTTTTTTGTGGTTTACATTTTTTTATGGGTTTTTTTGGTGGATAATCACTAAGTTATCCACATTTTTATCCACACGCATGTGGATAACTTAAAATAATATAGTATTTAACATATTTTTAACAATTTTAAGTTTATCCACAGCAGTTGATAAACTTAAAATCCATCTACATTTAAATTTTCGGAGGAGAAAGATGCTTGCACCCAGACTTAAAATGATATCCGAGCATATAAATACAAAAACCGCTGCCGATATAGGTACCGACCACGCATATGTTCCGATATATCTTGCTCAAAATAAAATATCTGATTTTATAATAGCATCCGATATAAAAAAAGGACCCCTTGATATTGCACGCTCAAACGTCTTAAAATACGGACTTTCCGACAAAATAGAACTTCGTCTCGGTGCGGGACTTGAGCCTGTCGGAAAAAATGAAGTTCAAAGTATTGTAATAGCCGGAATGGGCGGCGAGGTTATTAAAAACATTCTCGAAAAGGATAAGGAAAAAGCAATGTGTGCCGAATGTTTGATACTTCAGCCGATGAATTCCCAGGACTTGCTCAGAAAATGGCTTTCGGACAACAATTTTTTGATTTTTGAAGAAGATATAACCACCGAAGGCTATAAAGTATATAATCTGATATGCGCAAAAAAAGGAACGCCCGTAATATTTAAAGACGAATTTGAACTTCATCTTCCGGAATATTTGTACAATCACAAAAATTTCAAATATTTAAAAGAAAAAAAACTTCGTGAATTTAAAAAAATAAAATCCGGGCTTGAAAAAGCAGCGGAAAAAGATACTGTACTTATAAAAAAATACGAAGAATTTATTAAAAGGACGGAAAATATCTCTGAAAGGAAAGGAATGATGTAGCTTGAAGCTTTATGAAATAACGAAAAAAATCGAGACCCGATTTCCGAAAGAACTGGCATACGAATGGGACAATCCCGGGCTTATACTCGGTGATGAAAGCCGCGAAATAAATAAAATACTGCTCACTTTGGATATAACCGAAAGTGTTTTAAAAGAGGCAAAAGAAAATAATGCGGATTTGATAATATCTCACCATCCCCTTATTTTTTCCGGAATAAAAAATATAACCTCCGGCAGCCGCTTGGGAAAAATGCTGCTGTTCGCGGCAGAAAATAAAATATCGCTTTATTGTGCTCATACGAATATGGACACCGCCGAATTCGGCATAAATACAAAGCTTGCCGAAATGTTAGGCTTTAAAAATGCGGAATTTATAGAAAAAAACAGCAGCTTTAAAAATGCCGGACTCGGAAAAATAGGAGATATTGAAGAAACAACTCTTAAAGAATTTGCCGAAAATGTCAAAAAAACCTTGAATACTCCTTTTGTACGTATAAGCGGAAATAAAAATCAAATTATAAAAAGAGCCGCCGTAGGCTCCGGAAGCTGCTCCGAGCTTATACCGCAGGCAATAAATATGGGAGCCGATGTTATTGTAACCGCTGATTTAAAATATCATACCTGTCTTGATTTTGAATCCGACAGTTTTTCAATCATAGACGCAGGACATTTCCCGACAGAAAATATTGTCAAAGAAATGTTTTCGGAAATTCTGAAAGGTGAAAATTTAATTTTCTCACATCAAGAGGATATTTTTAAAGTTATATAATCCGAGATAATAAAAAATGCTTCGAAACTAAATCCGGCCCGATGTGAGGGCAAAAGCTTCGAAGCATTTTCAGGCTTTTCATCTATTTTGTGCCGCTTTGCATTGTCTTTTTGTTTTCCTCATTTTTTTTAGTAATTATACTTTTTCCTGTTACCCATCATAAATCCGAATGAAATAAACGTACTTAAAATCTCGCTCACCGCAAGAGTATACCACACTCCGTCCAATTCCCATATTTGCGGTAAAATCAAAATAAAGATAACCGGCAGAACAAGCGACCTTAAAAATGAAACAATCGCAGACACCGCGCCGTTATTTAAAGCTGTGAAAAAGGATGATGTATATATATTATACCACATTACAAAAAACGGCAGCGCACATATTCTGAAAGCTCTTTGTGTTAAATTTAAAAGCTCATTGTCATATCCCACAAAAATTCCCGCGATATAACATGCAAAAATTATTGCAAAAACGGAAAGCACCACAGCCGAGCCGGAAAGCAATTTTATGCTGTTTTTCAGAATATTTTTCATCTCTTTATGATTGCCCGCACCGTAATGATAGCTCATCACAGGTGAACTGCCGGAAGAATAACCCGCAAATATTCCTATAAATACGAATGCCGCATACATAATTACCCCATATGCCGCCACTCCGTTTTCTCCCGCATGCTTCATAAGCTGAAGATTATATAAAATTCCGGTTATCGCCGCCGAAAGACTTGTCATCATTTCCGAAGAGCCGTTTGCACACGCCAGCAGCATCGGCTTAGCTTCAAAGCTTGTTTTTGTAAAGCGAAGATTTGAAGTATTCTTTTTGCTTAAAAACCACAAAAAAGGTACAAGTCCGCCTATACATTGGCTAAGTCCCGTCGCAAGAGCCGCTCCCGTTACTCCCAGATTAAGAACTGCCATAAAAAGCCAATCGAGTATCATATTAACAATTCCCGCCAAAATAATGACTTTTAAAGCAAGCTTCGGCTTTTCCGCAACTATCATATAGCTTTGAAATGTATACTGCGCCTGAAGAGCGGTATTAAATATAAGACATGTTCGTCCGTATTTTATGACATTTGACATCAGACTTTCATCCGCGCCAAACAAATACGCCACCTCTTTAAGCACGGCAATTCCGACAACTGTAAAAAAAACACTTGTTCCGAGCATAAGATACATCATCATTGTGAAATATTGTCTTGCTTTTTCAATCCGCCCTTCGCCGAGAGTTTTTGCAACCAATGCACTTCCTCCGACGCCCAGCATAGCTCCTATACCGCCTAAAATCTGCAAATAAGGCATGATAAGATTAACCGATACAAAAGCGCTTTTTCCCACAAAATTTGATACAAAATATCCGTCAACAACTCCGTAAACGGATGTAAAAATCATCATCAATACCGACGGCATGGTAAATCTTATCAGTCTGCCGCAGGTAAAATGATCCGAAAGCTGAATTTTTGTTTTCATAATTATCTCCTTTATTTAGCCGATTGTCAGATGTCGGTTTGACAATCGAATATTTCTTCTTTTAAGTATTTATTTATTCTTTTTGTTATATCAAGGTAAAATTCCATTTCTTCATCACTGAAATTTTTATAAGCTCTTTCCTCCGCTTTATATAATTTTTTAGTTGTTGAAGCTGCAAAGAGTTTTCCGTTTTCCGTCAATACGACCTTTTTTTGACGCCTTGACTTTTCATCGGTTTTAAGCTCTATATATCCTTTTTTTACAAGCCCCGAAATAGCGCTGTTAATCGTTTGCTTTGCAAAAAAGCTCATATCGCACAGCTCATGCTGAAAATACTCCTTATTCGTTCGTGAGATAACATAAAGTATCCACATTGCGGTATCAGACAAACCGAATTTTACCGCAGCATTATGATATATCGAATCCTGCTCTTTCTGCTGCTTTTCCATTTCGCTTACAAAATTTCCGATATCCATGCCAACACCTCTTTCTGCGCATTAAATTTACGCTTTTCCGCAAGTTTTTAAATAAATAAAAGTCCGTAAACAGACTTTTATTATTATAGTCTGTTTACGGACTTTTGTCAAGCGTTTTTTTTAATTTTTTAATTTTTGTATTCTTACATCTTCACCGAGAAAGTGCAGTATTCTGAAATGCTCATAAAATCTTGAAGTTATTCTTGCCGAATATGTTCTGCTTATCTCATTCATTGAAAAATTGCTGTTTATAATTATTTTTTTATTGCGGTCAAGTCTTTCGTTGAGTAAATCAAAAAAGAATGACACGCCGGATTTTGTTATATTTTCCGTTCCCAAATCATCTATTATCAAAAGGTCGGCATTGTAAAATTTATCATATTCAAAACCGTCGGTTTTTCTTCCGAATCGATAATCCTCATAGGAATTAAACAGACTTGTGGCTCTTATATAAATAACGGTTTTTCCCTGATTTAAAATTTCCTTTGCAATACAGTTTGACAAAAAGGTTTTTCCGAGACCCGGCTTTCCGATAAACAAAAGATTTTTTTCGTTTTTATCGAAATCTTTGCAGAAAATAATGCACTCATTTAAAATATCGCGCATATTTTCCCTCTCGCTCATCAACTCTCCCGATTTTTTTCTCAGGCTGTAATAATCAAGCGAAAAATTTTCAAAGCTCTGCCCGCCGATTAAATTACCGAGATTCGATTTTTCGTATGCGGCTTTAATAAGCTTATTCTTGAAGCACTCACACTTTTCATTCCCGACATAGCCGGTATCCCTGCACTTTTCGCAAGAATATTTCGGAATTTCATAATCCTGCGGAATTTTATTTTCTTTAATTATTTTATTTTTTTCTTCCTCTAAATCTTTCAGCTTTTTGTTAAAATCCTCGTTTAGTTTTTTGCTGTCTTGGGGATTTGCCATTATTTTTTTTGCATTTTCAAAGCCGAGAATATTTATTTCGTTTCTGATTTCTTTAAGTCTCGGATATTTTGCATATATATCCCTTACGGTTTTATCTCGTGCAGTCTCGGCTTTTGCGCGCATAAGTTCATATTCCGCAAGCACTTTTTTTATTATTTCTTCGTTGTATCCCATTGTTTTCCCCCTCACATATTGAGATAGATATTTTTAAATTCCTCTTTTTTTTCAAGAATTTCATCAAATCTTTTTATATACTCGCATGCGTCTTTAAAATTAAAAACTCTCTCTATTCTGTCTCCCTTTACAATTTTTGAAGCGCCTCCTCCGCCTAAAGCCAAAATGTTCTGCACTTCCTCCATTATATTGACATTGTAAAAGGAATACTTTCCGTCCTTGGCATATCCCACATTTTCCAGATTTCCGGAGATATTTTTCTGCCTGTACATATAATAAGGCTCTCTGTTTGTTTCTTTCATTCTTTTTTGAGTATACGAAAGCATTTTTTCCGTTTCTTTTGCATCTCCCTTTGAAAAGCCGCTCATTCTGAGAGCCGCGGCTCTTTTTATGCAAAGAGAATGGACGGTTATATCTTCGGGATCAAGCTTTATTACCTCTTCCAGGGATCTGTAAAACATTTGCGCATTCTCTCCCGGCAGCCCGGCAATCAAATCCATATTAATATTGTCAAAACCGCACTCTCTGGCAAGCTTGAAAGCATTTACAACATCTTTATCGTCGTGAAGCCTTCCGACCGTCTCAAGCGTTTTTTTATTCATAGTCTGCGGATTTATGCTTATTCTGTCAACTCCGGCATTTTTTGCGGCAACAAGCTTTTCTCTTGTTATCGTGTCCGCTCTTCCCGCCTCGAGAGTAAATTCCTTAAGCCCCGACAAATCAAAATATTCTCTGATATATCCGAAAATCTTAGTAAGCTCTTCTGACGAAACAGCTGTGGGAGTTCCTCCGCCTATATAAATATTTTCTATGTAAAATCCGAGTTCTTTTAAAATTCCGGCAGCTTTTTTTATTTCTTTGCCCAACAGCTCAACATATTTTTTTACATATTTTTTTCCCGTTCTCATATCGCTCGAAACAAATGAGCAGTAAAGACATTTTGAAGGGCAAAACGGTATTCCGATATATACGCTTGCGGAATTTGAAGCAACATCCTTTAATATTTTCATTTCATTTTTTGCGACAGTCATGGCAAGCTCGATTTTTTCCTCCGTTACGCCGAAAACCTCGCGAAGATTTTTTATTGTTTCTTCTTCGGTCATTCCGCTTTCTCTCATCTGCCTTACAACCTTTGCCGGTCTTATTCCGGAAAGTGCCCCCCACGGAATGCTTACTTCCTTTATTTCTTCGGCAGCCGCTATAAAAGAGCGGACAATAAAGCATCTCGATACAATTTTGTCCATGCGTGCATTCTCTTTTTTGTATCGGTATTCATATCCGCCGTCATATATTTTTCCGTTAAATTCAATTCTTGCCGATGTCTTTATCGTTTCATTTTCATAGCAGAAAAAGGTGGATACCTTTGCGTTATCCCCCTTTTCAAAAAACATCCTCATAAAGACGTTCATTTCATATTCACAAGAAAATCCTTCCTGTATAAGCTCCATTATTTAAAAAATAATCTCCTTTCAAGTTAATCTGCCGTTATTACACTGTTATAAAGCCGCTCTCTGTCGGTCGTGGTTTCTTCTCCGTGTCCCGGCAGAACTCTCATATTTTCAAGCCTGTAAAGCTTGTTTTTTAAAGAGTTTTTAAGCTCGTTAAAATTCCCCGTCGGGAAATCCCACCTGCCCACGCTGCCCGAAAAAAGAGTATCTCCCGAAAATATAACGTTTCCCAAAATATAACATACGCTGCAATCGGTATGCCCCGGAGTTTTCATAACCTTTAAGCTTTCGCCGCAGACAGTTATTTCTTCACCGTCGTTTAATGTTTCATCAACTGCATCATACGACATCTCGTGACCGAAAAGTCTTGAAACATTGCAATCGGGATCCTGAATATTTTTTTTGCATTCCTCCGCCGCTGCCGCTTTTATGTTATAATAGTCTTTAAGCTTTTTTGTATCCGCCGAATGGTCGTAATGGCAATGTGTAAGAAATATTTTTTCGGCTATAAGAGCATTTTCTTTTATAAAGCTTACAATTTCATCAAAGCTTTCTCCCGGGTCTATTATAACGCAATTTTTTTTGTTATACAATATATAGCAGTTTTCATCGCTCGAAAAATCGATAATTTTTTTTATGTTCATAACATTAATTATAAAGACGAATAGGCGAAATCATAAAAGTATAGCTGTCGGGGTTATCAATTGAGCGAATAAAGCAGGAGCTTCTCGGATGTGAAAATTCCATCATTACACTTTCCTCCTCGCACGCTCTCAAAGCCTCAAGTAAATACTTATGGTTAAAGCCTATCTCTATATTTTCTCCTTTTAAATCTACGTCAACTATATCATGCACCTTACCTTTTCCGGTAATACATGTTATTTCTATTTTGTCATAAGCAATATTGAGCCTTACCGGGATTTTTTCCACCTTTGTGGAAATATCGTCGCTTATCATAAGAGCGGCTCTTTCAAGGCTTTCCGAAAGAAGTCTTGTATCCGCAGTAACAAAAATAGAATTAGGAGTATTTAAAATCGATTTGTAATTTATAAATTCTCCCTCCAAAAGTCTTGCGGTCACCTTATAATCTCCGAAGTCAAATATAACGTGACGGCTTGAGCAAATAACATTGACTTTCTCTTCATCATCCTTTAAAACCTTTGATATTTCTCTTAATGTAAGTCCCGGAATTACAAATTTGTTATTCTTTAAATCCGCGTCAACAATTTCTTTTACCAGTGCCAAGCGGTGTCCGTCCGTAGCAACCAAAGAAAGCACACCTGTGTCTATTTCCATTAAAACACCCGTTAATATAGGACGCTTGACATCGGATACCGCTGCGGCATAAACCGACTTTCTTATCATTTTTTTGAGTTTTCCCTGCTCAATTGAAAATTTATATGTTTCTTCAACCTCCGGAACTGCCGGATATTCATCTGCCGAAAGTCCCTGAATGTTAAATTCACTCTTTTGACATTTTATTGTAGCTATGTTATTTTCTTCGTTTATTTTTATGCTTACTTCATCATCGGGAAGCTTTCTTACAATGTCTCCGAACATTCTTGACGAAAGAGCGATTGATCCTCCCTCTTCAACATTAAATGTCTTTTTGTACTCTATACATATATCAAGATTGTTTCCGGTAACAATGATGTTTCCGTCGGGATTCGCATCGATCTTGATACACTCCAGTATAGGCATTATTGTTTTTGCCGCAACAGCTTTTTGAACTGTATTTATTACTTCGTTCAACTGTGATTTCTGACAAGTCAGTTTCATTTTTACTCTATCCTCTTTCTGTATGGAATTTTTTCCCGCCCGAATAATTTCGGTTATATAAATAAATAATATATTATTTACAGTAGTAGTATCAGTAGAGGCGGGGATAATGTGGAAAAGTTTATTTTTCCTCTTAACAGCGGAAAAAATTTGTAAACAGTAAAGAATGTATTTTGGATGGAAAGGCTGATCTTATCCACCCGGTGCTATTTTTTTTATAAACCGTGAAGTTTACTGTACACAGGTTATCCATTCTTTTTCCACATAATTATAAATCAAAGTCTTAACTGTGCGTATGACATCTGCACTAAGGTTATAAGCTGTTTAAATCTTTCATTATGAAATCTATTTCGGATTTTAGATTATTGTCTTTTTCAATCATTTCCATGATTTTGTCAACTCCGTGTATCGCTGTTGTACGGTCACGGTTTCCCAAAGCTGTTCCGATCATTTTGTAATTCATATTGGTCATTTCGTGACAAAGATACATTGCAATCTGCCGCGGCATAACAATATTCTGTCTTTTAGACTGTCCTATGATTTCATCTACCGATACGTTGTAGTATGCGGAAACGCTTTCGAGTATTTTTTGCGAGGTTATTTTTATAATTCCCTCGTCGGGGAGAATTGATCTGAGTGCTTCCTCCGCAAGCTTTATGTCGATGTTTTTTCTGCTTATTCCGGCAAGTGATATAATTTTAAGCAGAGCACCCTCAAGCTCACGGATATTTGAATTTATTCTTTCCGCTATGTAAGAAAGCACATCCTCAGGAATATATGTATTTCTGCTTTCAGCTTTTTTCTTTAAAATTGCCATCCTTGTTTCGTAGTCAGGCATATTGATGTCTATTGTAATTCCCCATTCAAAACGTGAACGAAGCCTGTCCGCAAGAGTAATTAGGTCTTTAGGTTTTCGGTCGCTTGTCAGAATAATTTGCTTGTTATTCTGATAAAGGTCTTCAAAGGTATGAAAAATTTCCTCCTGAGTACCTTCTTTCCCCTCGATAAACTGTACGTCATCTATTAAAAGGACGTCTACTTCACGGTAGCGGTGACGAAATGTTTTCATGTCCGAATTATTGTCTCGGAGAGAATTAATCATATCGTTGGTAAACCGCTCGCTTGTGACATATACGACCTTAAGCTCAGGTCGGTTTTTTGAAATTTCATTGCCTATTGCCTGCATAAGATGAGTTTTTCCGAGTCCGGATTTTCCGTAGAGAAAAAGCGGATTTATTTCCGCTTGTCCCGGAAGTTCGGCAACTTTTTTTGCAAGCGTTGCGGCGTGTCGGTTTGAAGAACCAACGACAAAGTTTTCAAATGTATATTTAGGATTTAAGTTTACCGCATTATTGCCCGCGGCACGGCTTATATTCGCAGAGATTTCCTCTCCGTCGGTTACAATGTCCAAAACTGTCTGTCGTGTTGTGATTCTTGATAAGGAGTCTTCTATATTTCTGCGGTATCGCAGAAGAATCATATTTTTAATAAGTGGTGTGGATACCGATATTTTGAATACTCCGTTTTCCAGTGAAATCGGTTTTGCGTCTTTTATATATGTATTATAACCTACCTGTGAATTTATCTCTTGACGAATATAGGAAAGGGAATGCTCCCAAATTTCTTTCGTGTCCATTATTATCCCCCTGTTACGTCATTAGATACACTGTAATAGCTAAATGTATATACTATAATATTATCAGATTTTTCTTTATATTACAAGTGATTTTGACAAATTTTTTATTTTTGTACAATTTTATTGTTTATATTCGTCCGGCATTTTAAAATCGAATTGATTTTTTACATTTTTCAAAACCGGAAATTTGTAAAGCATTGCATTTTCGGGCTTCGTCCATACTGCGTTGTTTTTTTCATATACGTCTGCCTGCCAGCCGAGCTTTCCTCCTTTGTGCACGGGACGAAAGTAAAAATCAAAATCGTAAAAAGTTTTAAGGCTTGTTTTGTTTCCGTTTTGAGGATTGTACTCCTCGTCGGGAAGCAAGGTTTGCAGAGAATAGTTATTGCTTAAATATTCTTCGGGAGAGCATGATATTTTTTTGCTTTCTCCGAAAGGAATAATCCATGGATTTATTGCGGCATTATCCGATATAAATCCCGATTCGTTAAATCCGCATATGCCTGCCGCAAAAAAGCCTTTTTCAAATATATGGCTGTTGCTTGACTGAAGAATTGTATTTACGGAATACGAGCCTTGAATATTTGCGGAAATATTATATCCGCACAAGCCGCCCGAGTATCCCGCGGCGGAAGAAGTATTGATTTTTGCGGCGGAAAATCCGGAGTATATAAGTCCCGAGGCTGCCATTGCGGCAATTCCGCCCGCATATGATACCGATTCTTTTCCGGAAGCTGCAATTTTTAAAAATCCGTTTGAGGAGCATTTAAAAATTTCTCCGCTGCTCAAAATTCCGCAAATTCCGCCGACGTACGATAAATCGGCTTGGGAAACGGCATCGGCTTTTGCATAGCTTGAATATATAAATCCCTCGTTGTTAAAGCCGCAGATTCCGCCGAAGGACGCGGAAGAAGAGGATATTATGTTTGATTTTCCGATATAGGAGCAGTCGTTTACAAAGCCCTCGTTGTGCGATACTATGCCGCCTACTGTCGGAGCAGGTGAAAAAATATCAAAGTCAACCTCCGCATTGCAGCTTAAAATATTTCCGTAATTTATTCCGGCTATCGAGCCGACTGTCAATGATTCGTTTTGATTGGATGAGTCGGATATATTTCCGGTTACGGAGCAGTTTTCTATTGTTCCGTAGTTAAAAGAGGCAATTACCGGCGATGAGGAGGAAACATTTTTGATTTTTAAGTTTCTGACCGTTCCGTCGGTGATTGTTCCGAACATGCTTGAAGACAGGTTAAGCCCTGAGATTGTGTGGTTGCCGCCGTTAAATGTTCCGGTAAATTCTTCTTCGCAGTATGCCCATTTTCCGCCGGTATTTATGTCGGAGACCAAAAGGTAATTAAGGTCGGGAATCATCGAATAAAGTCCCGATTCGCTCTTTATTTTTAAAGGTGCGTACGGAGTAATCCCCGATTCGATGTCAACATCGGAAAAAGCTTTCGGAAAGGGCAGAACAAAGCTTTTTGCCGCAGAAATCTGCCAATCGGAGAAAAAATCAAAGCCTAATGTACTGTTGTAAAATTCCCGTGAGGAAAGGCTGTTCCATGAAATTTCTGCTCCGTTGTTGTTATTTTTATCCGGATTTATGTTAAGAGTTGTTGTTTTTACTCCGTCATATACGTAATTGTTTAGGGCTCTGCCGTTTTCTTTTGCGGTGGTTATTCTTCCGCTTCCGGTATATAAAAGACTTTCGGTTTTTAAGTTTGCCGAAACGCATGATTTTATTTCGCCGTCCGAGATAATTCCGGCTATACATCCGGCATACATGTCCGCAGTAACATTTTTAACCGCGGAAAGACATTTTGTGATGTCACCGTTGCCGTTTCCCGCAATTCCGCCGGCATTTGCCGCCGCATTAACCGAAAGCACGGCGGAGAGAGAATTTATTATTTCGCCGTTATTTGTTCCGACAATTCCGCCGACATTTGAAGATCCTTTTACGTCTCCGAGTGAAATACATCCCGAAATCCGAGCATTTTCAAGCTTCCCGGCAAAAAGACCGACACAGTTTCCTCCGGTAATGCTGCCTTTTACAGCAAGATTTTTTATTTCACCGTTGCTTAAAACAGAGAATAATCCGACATTATTATCTGCTGCGGAAATATTCAAATCGGAAATTGTATGTCCGTCTCCGTCGAGACTTGTATAATAGCTGCCGGAAGCATTAATCGGAATCCATTCTTTTGTAAGTGAAATATTGTTTGCAAGCTTAAAATAATTTCCCTGGCAGTATCTTATATTGTTTAACTGACCTTCGTTAAAGATAAGATAAGGATTTTGCCTGCTGCCGTCGCCTTTGTCATATGCTAACGGACGGACGTCCTTTATTCGTTTTATGGTCCCGACTTCTCCGTTTTGTGCTATGGGCATCAGAAACAGATTGTATTCCTCCGAGGTTAAATCTGCGGGAATTACTGCGGTAACCGGGGTGTTTGCGTCGGATATATATGCAAGGAAATCAGTAATACTATCTTTCGGAGGTGTAACATAAGTAGAAAAATCACCTTTTTTTACCGATTTGTAATAAATTGTACACGGCTTGGTGGTTTTCAGCTCAACGGTTATATAGTTAACTTCGCCGGTAGGAGATATTTTCGGATAACCGTCGGAAAATTCCGCACTCAAATTAAAAGTGGGAGATATATTTTTAAAATTATCGATAATTATTAAGGCTTCGGCGCGTGTTACCGGGTTTTTAGGCTTTAAAGTGTTGTTTTCGTATCCGACAAGAATTTTATTGTTTACCGAATATTGAACAAAGTTTTCGGCATATTCGGAAATTTCTCCGGAGTCGGCATAGGTCTTGAAAAAACTGTCCTTTGAAGGATTAAGCTTGTATGCGCGGCATGCAAAAACGACGGCGTCTTCGCGGGTTAAGGTATCGTTCGGGTGAAAACCTCCGTCCGGCATACCTTTTATTATTTTATTTTCTTCCGCTATTACTATGTGAGGAAAATACCATGCCGAGGGCATAATATCGTTAAATGATGTAAATAAAGAGGAAGATTTTATATTATCGTACTTAAGCATGTAATTGATTAAAAGTGCTATAAATTCCGCTCTTGTTATATTGTTGTCCGGATAAAAATTTCCGTCGGTGCTGCCGAAGGCGACTTTTTCGCCCATTGCATTTTCTATGTAGGTTTTTGCCCAGTGATTATCATAATCGTGAGCATACGAAAAAGAAGGAATAAAAATGATTAATACAAGCAGAAAAGCTATTTTTTTATACATTTTAATTTGTCTCCTTTTACAATCAGTCATAACTAAATATATTATATCAAAATTATAATTAAAAAGCAAATAAAAAATTTAAAATGGAAAATAATAATGAAAGGGGAAGCATAAAGACAGTTTTTTAAAAAGCTGCTGCCCGATTATAAAAGGAGGAAAATTTGATGAAAAAAGAAGTATACAGAAAAGATACACCGAAGTACAATTTAATGACTGATTTGGATATTAACAATGCTGCAAGCGCTTATGAATTTACCGGATTGATTCCCACTCCGCCGCAGTCTGAGGATGAAAGAGAAAATTATATGGATTTAATGGATTATTCGCCTGAAACGGTAGATATTTTCAGACAGAAAAAAGAAGATGAAATCTAAATAAAATGGTAGGGGCTGTTTAAAAAGCAGATTAACTTTTTAAACAGCCTCTTTTTTAAGGGGATAGGAAAAAAGC